>CAXHFO010000227.1:0-2576 GCA_964015895.1 uncultured Candidatus Poseidoniales archaeon | reverse complement strand
AGGTTGTGGTCATGCTTTTCACCAAGAATGCTGGAACCGGCAGGGACCTGTTCCAAGATCAGGTCGTGTGTGTCCCAATTGTAGGGCACCAGCTGCCAGGATTCGAGGCTTGTGGACATGGGTCAGAACAGATGTTGATATTCAACTTCTGCCAGATGAATAGCCTTGAACAACTTGTCCCGATTATTTCTTGGTACTTTACGGAGAATTCTTTGTGCAGTTGCTTCGCCGATTCCCCTCCCCATTAGACACAAAATGGCTTCTTGACCACGGTTTTGGACTATTTCTGCATTTTTAATCATGCGATTTCGGTCCCCTTCCTCGTCGGATGAAACCCAGTCTTTCAGCATACTAAGCAGACCCTCACGGGCACAAGCAAGCATACGACCCTTGCATTTCAAGCAAATACCAATATCAGGAATTTCACTATATCTTGCAACTCTAAACCTTCGAACGCTTTGGCACTTCAAACAACACAATACTGCCCGTTCGTTTTCTAATCTTAAACTGAGCCGCTCCCGCACTGCTGCGTTATCCCAATTGGGTAAGAGAAGATCCTTGCTGGACCTTCTTGAGAGTCCAATGGGGCCAGCGGCTGCAACTTCTATTGATATAACGCCTTCTTGAATCGCCCGTAGAACATCGCTTGCACCTTCAATATCCATTTTTTCATAAAACAGCTTATCTAACACTTCGCGCAGAACCACAGTACCACGGTATTTTCTTATCAAGGCTTGAAGATTGATTCTACGTGGGTCTACACCATGGCGTAAGATACCAAAGGTCTTACCAACTTGAGCAAACCTCCAACGTAGTTGCCTTGAATTGGGCAAAGTTACGCTTAGCAAACCCTCTAAGGCATCTGGAGGGGTTTCGGTAAGCCAACTGATGATGTCTTCAGGATTAACTCCGGATGCTTGTAAACCAATTCTAGTTGATTCGATGATAAGCCGTCCCCAATTTCCTGACTTTGTTGATGCCATAGCTAGCAATAAATGTCCTAGTGTTTCATTTATTTTCGTCCCTTGACAAGAGTTGATAATTATTGCATCATTTCTTGCCTCTATCGTCATCTTTCTGTCAGTCGGTAAAGCACCAGACTTTTCCATATGATTACCAATTTCATCACTCAACATCCCCAATGCATGTTCGTTAATTGGAAAATCAGTCAACCGAATATTATTAGATGATAGAAGATTAAACCGATCAATTGAATTATTCTCTAATTCTGAAACCCCAATGAGTTCCAAATCTTCAGCAATTAGCCATCTTAATCGACCAATATCTCTAGCCACCTCAGCTGGGACTGGCGGCAACTCGCCAACCCACTGTGGTGCTTTTGCTTGATCTGATACAGGAACCACTAACAATTCGGATTTCTCTGGGTCTGCATCGATAATCATCCAAGTTCTTCCAGCAATTACAAACCGACGGACTGCCCCATCTTCTTCCTCTCCCGAATCATTTAGAGAAAGAACAAATGCTTCATCAACACTACCAATGCTTCTTCTGGTAACGCTGTCTCGGACTCGGTATGATTGCTTGTCGGGAATCATTGACAGGTGTTTAGATACCCAGTCACGAGTTCTTCCCGATACTGAGAACCAACCAGTTTCATATCTTTTTGGTAACTTCAACTGGATTTTCTTAATTTTATTATCAATCTCTTCTTCGGGTGTTTTGAAAAGTGGCCTTTCTTCAGGTAAAATTATTCCTTTATTAGCCGATAATAATTGGGCTTCTTCGTATATTGATTTAGGCCACCTATACCACGGAACATCCTTTGGTTCCGTGACCAATTTAACCAACCAGTTGTCAGCTATTACTGCTAAAATTTCAATCGTATCCGCTCTGTTCCATCCGACAAATTGTGGGGCTTTGGCAATGATTTCTGTCGCTTCATCAATAGTTATTGCTTTGAAACTATGCGCCATCAGAATCAATTGGTTCACCGCAACTGTGCGTGGTGTTTTACGCCAAATAACGGGTTCAAGTTCACCCCTCATAGCTCTTTCTGAAATTACTGCCGCTTCTGATAACTCATCACAATCCCATGCAAAAATATTACCTCGACCAATACCGCCCAAACGATGATCTGCGCGACCTACGCGTTGTAATAATCGGTCTACTGAACGAGGGCTCTTGATTTGGATTATTCGATTAATTAAGCCAATATCAATTCCCAGTTCTAAACTTGATGTACACACTAATCCAGACACCTTGCCCGACCGCAGACCGTCTTCCATCTCGACTCTTGTTTCGGTTGCTAAGGAACCATGATGAACGCCAATTTCTAGATCCGGAGCCATTTTTTGTAATCTGTTCGCAATGGTTTCAGCATCACTTCGACTGTTAACAAATAGTAAACATGGAGAATCTTTTCTCAAAATCTCAATAATGTCACGAAAAATAGCATGAGCTCTTGCAGGAATTGCATATTCAATCCCTCCAGTTTCGTCAATCGTCTCTGGGAAAGCGGTTTCTACCACAATTTCAGTAACTCTTTTACCAGTCTCAATAATTGTTTCACCGTCGCTAGACAGCCATTTTGCTACTTGTTGAGGATTCCCCACAGT
>CAXHFO010000226.1:0-2588 GCA_964015895.1 uncultured Candidatus Poseidoniales archaeon | reverse complement strand
CGGCAGCGTCAGATGTGTATAAGAGACAGCTGATACTGTATCCTCCAAGGTATTCAGTATAATTCTTTCAATACCGTTTATTTTTCTATTCGGTATTGGGTTAATATTCATCTATTTAATATTAAAAGAGCCAATCGAAACAGAGTATTTTAACGAGAAAATAATCTATTTCCAAAAAGCAGATTTGATTATATTTTACAAAACTAGGAATAATATTATCAGTGATTATGATTATTTGGAAATAGCAGATGATGCACTATTTTCATTCTCCACAAGATCCGTTGAAGGAGGCTCAGGTACTAGGTCCAAGGTGACAATTACTTGCCGTTCAACAGGAGTTACAGACTATTTTCTAAACAGTTATGATAGAGTTGGTTCAGATTGGGAAGGATTAGCAGAGTATAGAGGTTTAAAGTGTGTAGGAGATTGACCCAAATTACTTAACCATGGTATTTGCAGAAGTTTCCTGGTACTAGCACCCCCCTTTTTTACCTCATCGTCTTACCACATGATTTTTGTAATAACATGCTTTCTTATCAGTCTAGACTATAAATCGAAACCATGAGGCAATCTTATGAAAGAAACCAAGAAACTTGGTCGTTTTGAGAAACTCTCACGAGATGTGTTAATCTCAACAAGCAAAATGCTGAAGGATGCCAAAGACGAATTGTTTGACGGCATCCACGGTCGAGTCCTCGAAGTAGGGGCGGGTATCGGCGTCAATGTATATTTCTTCAACCGACCTGAAGTTGACCACTGGGTTGCGGTCGAACCCGATCGAAAACTGGTCGATGAATGCCGGAAAATGGTGGCAGAAATGGGAGAGAGAGCGACGGTTTTCCAAGGATATCTCCATGAACTCGAGGAGCCTCCAGAATCCTTCGACTACGTGGTGTTCACGACGCTTCTGTGCAGTGTACCAGATCCCGATAAAATCGTAAAAGAAGCTCACCGTTTCCTCAAACCCGGTGGGAAATTGTGTGTCATCGAGCACATCGGCGATTCGTTTGGTTTCAGAGCGGGTTTCCAAATGCTCGCTAAGTATCCTTGGAAGTTGGCCACAGGTTGCAATTGCAGGAACAATCCAATCCCAGCGTTGTCACAGCCTGGATTTTGGCGAGGAGTTGAGGAAAAGGTAACTTTGAAACCTGCGCCTCTACGAACCAAGCGGTTTTCACCGTTGCTGGAATTGCTCAAACCTTTTGTCATGACGACATTGACAAAGCAGTAATCATGCCACTAAGCATTAGTGCAATGTTCATAATCTCACGTTTAAATGGAATTTAATACCATGGTATTTGCAGATAGTTTCTCGGTACAAAAACTCCTCTATGGGTTGATTAGTGCTCTAACTTCCGAGACTGTTCAAGACTGAAATGAACCATATTGTAACTCCAACCATAACAATGCCTCCGATTACTAATATCGTCATCGCACCTTTAGCCATCGCTTTCTTCCCACTTCCCTTCCATTTAATCACCAATGAGCCAGCAACAACAGGCAAGCTGAGAGCAATAATTACAACATTCCAAAATCCAAACGGATCGAGGGAGACAGTAAAACCAATGGCCATTACTAGCAATCCTGAGAGTAATGCAAAACCTGAACCGAACAAGAAACTACCTTGAGAATCCTCTTTCTTCAGATTTTCCTCTTCATCAGATACTGCTTCTTCCACGTTGATTCCTAGTTCTCTATTGTATTATACTTGTTCCATTTCTCACTATTTTACCACACACAATACTAAATTCTGCTAGTCATTTACGAGCATATAAATATCATCAGATTTGATTTATCGATATGAGTGCTTATGAGAATCTAAACATTAGGTTAGAGAAACTCGATATAATCGTCACTTCATTCATGAATAAATGGGGTGTAACTTTGTTGCGATATTCACTCGGAATCATTTACATCTGGTTTGGAGCCTTAAAGCCACTCGGTTTAAGTCCTGCACAAGAACTTGTAGAAAATACAGTGTATTGGTTTGAAGATCCGAAAACGTTTGTTCCAATTTTAGGGGTATGGGAGATTGTTATCGGAATTACAATTTGCATCAAACCATTAATCAGAGTCGCATTATTCTTACTGTTTCTTCAAATGCCAGGAACATTTTTACCACTGATTTTGTTTCCCGATGTATGTTTCACCAACTTCCCGTTTGGGCTGACACTTGAAGGACAGTATATTGTAAAGAATCTAATAATAATCTCTGCAGCTATTGTTGTTGGCTCGACTGTTAGAAAAGATATATCTTCTAGAGCTTAGAATAATATTAACCAACATAATTATTCCTTTATTGCGGTATTATAATGCCTAATTAGCCAAATATCGTTTGATTTGAGATATCTCAAAGTGTAACCAGAAATGTGTATATCTAAACCTTACCATGGTATTTGCAGATAGTTTCCCGGTACGAGCCCTCTTCCCTGCCTCATCGTCTGCCCTCGCCGTTTTCCTATCCGCATCGTTGCTTGTCAGGCCAGATTATAAATCGAAACCATGACGCAATTTTGTGAAGGAAACCAAGAAGCTTGGTCGTTTTGAGAAACTCTCACGAGATGTGTTAATCTCAACAAGCAAAATGC
>CAXHFO010000225.1:0-2604 GCA_964015895.1 uncultured Candidatus Poseidoniales archaeon | reverse complement strand
AGGCGATGATTCCAGTTCACCAGCAGCAGAACAAACAGTTCCTGATGTTGCTAATTTAGTAGATACGAGGTCGTCATATATTGAGTCTGAAATTCCCCCAAAACCATCGTTAGGAGGCAGAGCAATATTTGTCGCAATTTTGGCTGTAATCATGATGATTCCCGGAATAGTATTGCTAATAATTGGTGGCACAATGGCAGAGGAGTTCATCGAAGGTGAGGGAAGTTCTAGTTATACTCTAGAAATCATTGATGAAGACGATTTAGGTGACCAAGGATTCATTATTTTCATTCAAGCAACGCCTGGTGATTTCAACGGTAATGGAATGCATGATTATTGTGAAAATATAATTGTGAATGCTAATCATTCGGGAGCCTGGATGAGTGACCCATGGACGGGATGGTCTTCATATAACGGAGTGGATGAAACAAGACAAGTATTCGAACTTGAAATTTCTCATGAGGGTAGTGGTTGCGATGCGGTAAACGGGCCAAAACAAAAATCGGTAAATGAGGTCCAACTGGTAAAACTTGGCCGTGCTTGTTATGGTTGTATGGCAGGTAATACCACAATTACTGCAGAATATGCCAACGAACCAACAAACCCTGTTGGTATGTGGATCCAAGATGGTGAAAAAATCAATGAATCTACTGCTTTGACAATTATTGGAGCGATTCTCGCTGGTATTAGCGCAGTTACAATCATTACTATAATCGCAGTAAAAATTTCTAAATCCAAAGCTGCAAATCTCTCCGGAGTCATGCCTTCTGATGAAGGTCAAAAAGAGCTAATTGAGATTATTGAATCTAATCCAGGTCAACCGGTACGCTTCAGAATCAATGATCCTCCTAAAGGGAATGATTCATGGGTAGGAATCTATCCTGCTAGTACTGGTGATCAAGACCATGGAGATCGTTGGCGCTGGCTAAGGGATATTGATGTAAACAATGCTACATTACCAGGGCAATCTGCAGGCAAGTGGAGCATCCGGGTTTTCAAGGATGGCGGATACAAACTCCAGCATCGCGTGGATTTCGAGATTTCTACTAGCCCCCAAAAACCCTCTACACCAACCTCATCCAATCAAATAGTCAACGGAAAGGTAGTCTTCAAGAGCGTGCATGGCAAGTATCTGAGTGCACAACCCGATGGGCGTGCCGAATGGAACCGAGATAGAGCAGATGTCTGGGAATATTTCCACCTTGAAAAGCGACAAGGCGGTAAAATCGCTCTCAAAGGTGCGCACGGCAAGTATGTGTCGGCACAACCTGATGGTAGCGTACAAATCAATCGCGGAGGTGCTCCCCCAGGTGGCTGGGAAGAGTTCACCGTCGAACACCATTTAAGGGGCGGCCATGGGGTCATCCGTTTGAAGTCTAGTCACGGAAAGTACCTCAGCGCGCAACCCGACGGGCGTGTTGAGTGGAACCGTGACCATGCGGTAGATGGTGGCTGGGAAGACATCGACATGGAGTACCCAGTAAATGCAACAATCACAACCGCCAAATCCACATACACGATTGATGAGGGCATCGATTTCTCTTTCACCGCACCCAAACTACCCGTTGACGCTTGGATAGGAATCGTACCCGTAGCGATACCTCATGGCGATGAAGCAGTTAACGATAGCCACGATATCAGTTATGCGCATCTTGTAGGCAAGACCAAGGGGGACATCACCCTGCCCAACCCTGGATTGGGAACTTGGACTCTAAGGCTTCATGATACGGACCACAATGGTCGAGAGCTTACACACGTCGTCTTTGAGGTTGTTTCATCTCTGGGCAGTTCAGGAAGCTTGCATAAGGGTCGCACCTGTGAAATCAATATCTTAGAAGCGAGGGCTGGTAAACCAATTCGTTTCAAAATCAACAACCGCCCAAGCGGTAACGAAGCTTGGTTTGGTTTGTATCCTAAGAAAGCGACTGACCACGAGCATGGAGAACAACACCAAAACTGGATGTATTTCCGAGATGTAGGTGAAAATGAACTCTCTCTTCCTGCCAAATCAGCAGGCAGGTGGAGTATCAGAGTCTTTTCAGATGGTGGATTTAACATGATTAAGCGATTGGACTTTGATATTATCAAGGTTGATGAAAAATCGGCTCAGTCAGCCAAAAAGATACAGTCAGCGTTGAAAAAGTCAAGTGGCAAAGAAAAATCCAATTTCTGGGATTCTGTCGATTGATTAAACCAACAGTTTGGTAATATCCATTATTGGAGAAACCTTTTGCTCAATTAATGCAAGCAAACGAGTTAATTCATGCTCATCATTTGCTTCAACTCGCATGACAAGGATTGGTTCAGTATTGGACTTTCTTGCTAGATACCAACCGGTTTGCTGACCATTATCATCGTTGAACCTCACTCTAACTCCATCTATTGTAGATGCTTGGTAATCGGTAAAAGTCTGTCGAATAGCTTCCACAGTTTCGAGTTTCTTATCTTCGGAGCATGGGACTTTTACTTCACCAGTAGTTGGTAAGTTAGGCGCTAGGCGGTTCAACTCTTTGCTAAACGATAGACCATCAGTTCGAGACCACAATTCAATGATTCTTGCGGCATTGTAAAGTGAGCAATCAAAGCCGTACCATCCACGGTCAG
>CAXHFO010000224.1:0-2616 GCA_964015895.1 uncultured Candidatus Poseidoniales archaeon | reverse complement strand
ACATCATACCGTTCAGAGCCATCAAGACCTAGACTTTCATGACTCTCGCCTTCTTTGAAAGTTAGTGGCAAGACGCCCATTCCAACTAGATTAGAGCGATGTATTCTTTCAAATGAAGTTGCAATTACCGCTTTTACTCCAAGCAAATAAGTCCCTTTTGCCGCCCAATCTCTCGATGAACCAGTACCATATTGCGAACCAGCAAGCACTACTTTTGGACCGTCATAAGCATTAGCTGCATCAAATACTGAAACAATTTCTCCTGATTGTGGATGTTTGGCAAATCCTCCTTCAGTCCCTGGTGCCATTTGATTACGGATCCTAACATTGGCAAAGGTTCCTCGCATCATTATTTCGTGATTGCCACGCCGACTGCCAAATGAATTGAAGTCAGACCGCTGAACACCTCTCTCAACCAACCACTTACCAGCAGGGCCACTCGCAGGGAAGGAGCCTGCTGGAGAAATGTGGTCTGTGGTAATTGAATCGCCGAGTTTTAGCAGAACTGCTGCTTGCTCAATCGATTCAATCGGCGATGGTTCCGCAGATAGGCCGGAAAAGAATGTTGGTAAACGTATGTATGTTGATTCGGCTTCCCAAGGATATAGTGGGGTGTCTTTAGCAGGTATTGAATCCCATCTTGGCTCATTCATGGCATCTGCATAACGTTGCCTGAACATGCTTGGAGTGATGGCTGAAAGAGCCTTGGCTAATTCTTCGTCTGATGGCCAAACTTCAGACATCATTACTGGATTACCATCAGTATCAAAACCCAGCGGCTCAGTAGTAAGGTCAACTTCTAAACTACCAGCAATCGCATAAGCAACAACTAGGGGCGGGCTTGCCAAGTAAGAAGCCTTTACTTTACTGTGTACTCTTCCTTCAAAGTTCCTGTTACCGGAAATAACTGAACCCACAATAAGGCCAGCCTCATCGATGGCTGTATCGATTTCATCACTCAACGGTCCAGAGTTGCCAATACATGTAGTACAACCATAACCAACTACATTGAAGCCCATAGCGTTCAAATCATCTTGCAGACCTGTCGCTTCGTAATACTCAGTAACTACTCGACTGCCTGGTGCTAGGGAGCTTTTGACCCATGGTTTGACAGTGAGGCCTCTTTGGCGAGCGTTTCTAGCGAGTAGCCCTGCAGCCAACATGACCCCTGGATTGGATGTGTTAGTGCAAGAAGTGATTGCTGCGATAACAACATCACCATGATTTAGATCAAACCGCTCCCCTTCAACTTCAACAATAGCACTTTTGGACAAATCACTTTCTGCCAAGCCATGCCCTTGATGACCAACTTCAGCTGTCAAAGTCTCGGCGAAATGTTGCTTCATATTGGTCAAGTCAACTCGGTCTTGCGGCCGTTTTGGACCTGCTAATGCCGGCTCTATTGTTGTCAAATCCAGTTCTAAAGTTGCTGTATATGATTTCTCAGCATTATTTGAGTTGTACCATAGACCTTGCGCTTTACAGTACTGCTCAACTGCATTAATTGCTGAATCTTCACGACCAGTCAGCCTAAGATACTCTAGAGTTCGCTCATCGACTGGGAAGAAGCCACAAGTTGCTCCGTATTCAGGAGCCATATTGGCAATTGTTGCTCGGTCTGCTAAGGTAAGCGCTACCATACCACTGCCAAAGAATTCGACAAATTTCCCAACTACGCCATGTTCCCTCAGCATCTCAACGATACGCAGAGTCATGTCAGTTGCCGTCACGCCGGGATTTAGCGAACCTGTTAGCCTAACTCCAACTACATCTGGCGCTAACATGTATATTGGTTGGCCAAGCATAACTGCTTCTGCTTCAATTCCTCCAACACCCCATCCAAGTACTCCAAGACCATTGATCATCGTAGTATGTGAATCAGTTCCAACCAATGAATCGGCAAGCCAAATTCCGTTTTCTTGCCTTGCAACACTTGCTAAAAATTCAAGATTAACTTGGTGAACAATACCTCTTGATGGCGGTACTACTTGAAAGTCCTGCAGTGACTTTTGCCCCCATTTAAGGAATGTATAGCGCTCCATATTGCGGTGGTATTCGATATCAAGATTCATATCCAAAGCATTGCTATGAGCGCCCGAAACGTCAACTTGAACTGAATGGTCAATAACTAGGTCCACTGGAACTTGCGGATTGACTTTTTTAGGATCTCCGCCCATCTCCACCATTGCATCCCTTAACGCAGCCAAATCAACCACAGCCGGAACACCAGTGAAATCTTGCAAGATGACTCTTGAAGGTCTGAAGGGGATTTCGCCACGCTCTGCGTTCGGTTGCCAATTTGCAATATTGCGCACATCTTGTTCGGTGATTAAGAATCCGTCGTTACCCCTTAGCGCCCCTTCCAGTAGAATTCGAATTGAGTATGGCAGATGGGATGTGTCTATCCCATTTTCATCTAATCCAGACATTGAGTAGTAATGCCCACCAATGGAAAGTTCCCGCTTTGCATTGAAGGTGTCCACGGTCGCCATATTTACACCCAATGCGTAGACATCTATCAATCAAACGCTTTGATTTATCTCATCAATTACCAAAAGTACCACCATGGTGTATCTTCTCCGCCGTTGGTAGTTACGCTAACTAGCGTTACAGGAT
>CAXHFO010000223.1:0-2622 GCA_964015895.1 uncultured Candidatus Poseidoniales archaeon | reverse complement strand
GGAAACAAAAAAAAAATGTTTACAGAAATGGGCTGGGAATCTTCATTTCATAATTTATCTACACAAATTCATGCTAAATCACATTTTGATAAAGTAAAGCGTCCTTTAGTGGTAATTATTCATGGTTGGCGAAGTGGCGCCATATCAATGCAAGGCAGAGCTGAAATATATCTTAAAATGGGTATGCACGTAATAATATTCGAGATGCCTGGACACGGGGCTAGTGAACCTGTGGCAAAATGGACCGCTGGGCACGCCGCAGTAACTTTCAATGAATTCTTTGAATCAATAGAATCTCATTTCAATATGGATTTGGTCTCTAGGATATTCCTGCACGGCCATAGCATGGGAGGTTTTGTCCTACTGAAATTCAATAAATTTGCCGACTCTAATGACCACTATGACAAAATCTCTGGATACATTTTAGAATCTCCTTTGACTTGTTATTCATTTATTTTCGAGGAGACTATCAAACAATTATTTATTCCGCGATTGTTAATTAACCAGTATTGGAAGAGACTTCGTGTACACTTTAATACAGTCAATCCAAAATTATCCCCAGTTGAAAATTTGGCAGATGTTGATATTCCTTTATGGGGTTCAATCAACAAAGACTTACTATTAATCCAAGCCGAACATGATGATGTCTTAGGCAGGCGCCACTATGATAGATTGGTTAAGGTACAAAGTGACATTAAAGATAATCATTTTACATTTGATGAACATATAGTTCCAACCTTGACTCATGCCAAATCAAGAAAAAATACTGCTAGGGATGTAATAATCGAAGAATGGTTGAAGGAAAGGATTCACTCAGACTCACTAACATCTGCTTGATCTCTTGCCAACTCTCGCATGTCTTCTACTTCGTCTAATTCATCAACTATTTCTTCACCCAATAAAGTTTCAAGAACGTCCTCCATAGTTAGGATTCCAGAGGTGCCTCCAAATTCATCAATAACTATGGCAATCTGTTGTTTGTTAGTCAAAAACATATCTAAAGCACTGTCTACTGAACTGTTGGTCGAAATAGTCTTTACTGGCTTTGATAACTCAGTAATTGATAAATCCCATTCATCACGACTAGCAGCCATGAGTAGTTGGGAACGAATAATGATGCCCTTTATGTCATCAATTGATTCGCCATAAATTGGGATTCTAGAGAATCTTATTACTTGATTCTCATCCATCACTTGTCTGATGGTAGAGTCTTGTTGAAATGCTGTTATGACTACTCTAGGCGTCATTACTTCATTAACTGCAATTTCTCTAAGCCTGAGTAAGTTATGGATGACCGTCTCTTCATCGACTTCTAAAATTCCTTCTTCTTCTCCTAAATCAGCTAATGCAGCAACATCATCGCGTGTAACTAACGAACTACTTCCAGATGGTAAGATCTTTTTTAGCCACTGAATTGGAATTATGACTAACATCAAGGTAAAGGTCATAAAATTAAGAATATGACCTGCAGTCGGAGCCAGTTGTTTCCAATATGCTGTCCCCAGAGTCTTTGGTATTATTTCTGATAGGAATAATACAGCTAACGTTAGCACAACAGACGCTATTGTGAGGTATTCCTCGCCAAACTGTTTGTTTACTTCTGAACCAACACCTGCGGCTCCCATCGTATGAGCAATAGTGTTGAGAGTAAGTATTGCAGTTAACGGTTTTACTGCATCATCATCTTTGAGTTTAGCCCAAATTTGACCTATTTTACTACCGTCTTTTTCCATTACCGCGATATGAGTATATGGTATAGAAAGTACAATTGCTTCTAAAATTGAGCAAAGGAATGATACTCCGAGTGCGAGTGTTATGTAAAAAATCAATAATGTATAATCCATGAATTTACGACGGCCCCTAGACGATGCGCTAACCTTGCGTAACGATTCTAGTTATTCAAAATGACGCTTAACTCAATATTAATGGTGAAAGTCAATAACGGAAGTCTACCCGCAGAGTATTTGAGGGGAATATATGACTGATGCGAGTGAATATGTGTTGATTTGTGTTGCTTGGCCATATGCCAACGGACCACTTCACTTAGGTCACGTCGCAGGATGTTACCTTCCACCAGACATTCAAGCAAGATTTGAACGTGCTAAAGGAAATAAGGTGCTGATGGTATCTGGCTCGGATGAGCATGGTACCCCAATTACTGTGTCAGCAGAGCTCGAAGGTGTAGAACCACAAGATATCGTTGATAGATATCACGAAATTAATCAACAAGCATTACTAGACTTGGGATGTTCTTGGGAACCAGTGGTAGACCCCAGAGGCATCGAATACGGCGGTTCGCTTTTCAATAGAACCTCAGATATTCGACATAAAATTATAGTTCAACAAAATTTTACAAAATTATTAGACGCTGGATTATTCGAACGCAGAACGACCAAACAATATTACGAAATTTCAAGTAATAACAAGGGTCGATTTTTACCAGACCGTTATGTTGAGGGAATTTGCCCTACGTGTGAATATGATAGCGCTAGAGGCGATCAATGTGATGAATGTGGAGCAACCTACGAAGCAATTGAATTAAAATCACCTAGGTCAAAAATGAATCCTACCTGTCTCTTATACACATCTCCGAGCCCACGAGACCGCTGAAATCTCGTATGC
>CAXHFO010000222.1:0-2651 GCA_964015895.1 uncultured Candidatus Poseidoniales archaeon | reverse complement strand
CACCAAGGCCAAATTCACAGCCATTGTCAACTACAGCCTTGGCTAAATCAACCATATTCTTCGGTCTAGTTGGGTCAGCACCATGATTTGGCTCACTTGAATCCCAGTCGCAATACAAGTCAATGTGTTCACAACCCATCATGTCGAGCAACTTGGTCATGGCGGGGCCAGGAACTGCATTACCACAATCAACAGCAATCTTGACAGGTCTTGCAAGTGGACCCACTGAATCAAGGATTGCTTGTAGGTAATTATCCAAGTGCGGTGTCTCGACAATTGCTCCTTGTCCAGTGACAAAATCTCCTGCAAGGAATACTTGCTTTAATTGTTGAATTTCTTCGCCAGCCAGCGGTAAAGTTCCGCGACACATTTTGAAGCCATTATGAGTTGGCATTGGTAAATGACTAGCAGTGACCATTACGCCACCATCCACAGGCAGTGTCCAACAGGCATGGTAAACACAACCGGTTGATACAATACCAAGGTCTCTGACTGTTACACCCGAATCACTCAGTCCACGCATTAATTCACTGGCTAAAGCAGGAGTAGAATCTCTAATGTCACGACCGACTGCAAATGTTTTGCAACCAAGGTACGTTGCCATTGCTCTGCCTAAACGATAAGCGAACTGTGGAGTTAAATCTCCAGTCCCGTCCCCATTGGCTAGCCCACGAATATCGTACGCCTTGAAACAATGTTCCGGCCATTCGTCCATGGCAATGCCAATGGTTGGGTCATTTCAATGATGCCTATCTTCTGATTACTGCAGTAACGCCAAGTAATAGCGTGGCTACGAGCATAACTTCGATTAAGATGCCAAAATAATAGCCAGCGCAAAAGGCAAGCAATGTTATTGGTAGGCCAATTTTCAATAATTTTGGCCAAGTCAGCAAACCCTTGGGTCGCTCATCAAAATAAGGCGAGCCAGGCATGCAATCACTCATCTTGTACCTTGAACTACAATTTCTACCAGTGCGCCAGCCGGTAAGGCAGCAGCAGCAAAGGCTGCTCTAGCAGGTTTTACTTTGAGTTCACTTACCCAAGCGCCATACACTTCATTCATATCGCTAAAATCGTTAATTTCATCGAGTAAAATTTGTGCGAAACAGATGTTCTCTCTGGTCAGTCCGGCATTTTGTAATAGGGTGTCAATTTTATCCAATGCGCCTTGAGTTTGCGCTTTTACACCTTCAAAATCTACGGCAATTTGACCTGATAACCAAAACATATCGCCTGATTGTACGCCCGCAGAATATGGGCCATATTTGGCAGCCCCTGGTAATTCGATTGCTTGCTTGTCCATACAACTGCGTTAGCAAGGCAGGACTTCAACTTGACGAATCTCCGATGCATTGAGTAATAGAGACGGAATAGGATTGGTATGCGGACATGTTGGGTACTAGACCATCCAGCTCATGTTCGCTTGTTAGCGCCGCTACTGCGTTGTTCTAACAACAACGATGTGATTATTGCGACAAAGCGGCAAGAAGTACAGAACTTGATCGACGGAGGCGACGGGCATATTCCTCGTCGACAAATCCACTGGGTTGAGCGACCAGTTGGTGAAGGTATGCGCAGAAAAGCCATAGCAAGATGGCGCTCAAGTCACCGTTTTCTCGCCGAATGCTGCCAAAACGGGCAGCCAATTTCGCGGATTATTTCTGTAGGAGCGCCGCTTGAACTAATGGCCGTTAAGTCACCAATACTACGCAAGAAATTGGCGAGTATCACGCATCGATATTACATCACAGATACCGAGGTCAATCATATCGCTCACAAATTAGCGCTTAAATCAGCAACTCATATCATAATTCCAACCCATTGGAATGCCAGCCTAGACAATGGTTTCCTAGCAAATTCCCGGTCTAAGGGTTTGACAATTCACCGACTTGATGGGCTGCACGGCCATGTTCATTTGCGACCAGGTATACGCTCTACAACAGTTAGCGACCCACCAAAAGTATTGGTTAGAATGCTTGATGGCAAGGGCATTCATGACAGTGATGAGTTAACTAATATTCCAGATTCGACTTTGGATGGTCTTGAGATAACTCGTGCTGATGAAGATAATTACCAAGGTGATGCATGGTTACTTGACCGGGAATTAGCCAAGCACGATGGAGTGATTACCCAATCGGTGACACTGGCTAGCGAAGCGGTATTACTTGGCACTCCAACCTTACTAATCACTAAGGCTGAGCGTGGATTTTTATCAAGACTTGAGCAAGATGGTTATCCATTATTCCATTGGAACAAAGCATGTCAAGGCGATAAGTGGAAAAATATGTTAGCTCAATTTCTTGCTGGCATGCACCTAACCGACGCAATTGAAACAGAGGATTGGCCTAATTCACGCAGACAATTAGCTGATTTTTTATCTATGAATCTGATAGATTAAACCAATTTTTGATGATCTGTAAATGATCACCGGCTAACGGTACTTCGCCGTTTAACACCTCTTGAAGGGGCCAAAATCGGGCATCAGCAGCATCATCACCAGCAACTGGTTCACCGTCAGGAGCAGTTACCGAGTAGACAATGCTGACGATATGTTTGCGAGGATCTCGACTAGGGTCGCCCATGACCATCAGTAATTTTGGATTGGTGCCAATTAGATTAGTTTCTTCTTCAAGTTCTCTTAGTACCGCAAT
>CAXHFO010000221.1:0-2689 GCA_964015895.1 uncultured Candidatus Poseidoniales archaeon | reverse complement strand
TTTCAGTGAATTAGCGTTGGCTAAAGTGCTGGCCAATGCTGCGTTTGACCAATTGTCTAAACCAGTTAATTCCATGCCAATCCAACTAGGAATTTCCACTATTTGATCCAGGCTTTCCAATTCCACTTCAACAAGAAAACGGCGCTCAATTTCAGTGTTGATAGCCAATCTATTCCCCAAGTAGCGGTTTGGTGGCTAGGGTATCAACATTACTGCCCGGCAAAGAAAACCAAACCGTGGGAAAATTATTATGCATTTGCCGAAATTATAATAATTGGGTAAAAATAGTGAATTTGAATACTACTATTAGCCCAAAAGCCAATTAAATGTATCATTCTAACATATTACATGCAAACGGTTAGAGAGTACTATATTGGTGCTTTCAGCGCTAACAATCTCTTTGGCTTTAGGATGATAATTTCAATTAGTTCTTTACTGATATTACTTTATTGCGTCGTATTAGCAGCTTTGATTTGGCGTGCTAAATCAAAAGGATTTGAAAACAAATTTATGTCGGTATTATTGGTGTGCGAAGGAGTAAAAGCATCATTCATTATTTCACAAGTCTCACCATATATTAGAAGGTTTGAATGGCTACAAGACATTCTATGGCACTGGACAATTGATGTATTCTTCACAGCCCACATCACGGCCGTAATTATGTATCTATGTATACCGATTTACTACCGATTAAATAGCCTCAGTTTCATGCACAGGCCTTCATTCAAAAAGCATGCTTGGTATATTGCCCCAGTCTTAGGAATAACAATCTGGTTACTTATTAGAACAGTGCCAGAATTTTATGTTTCAGATGCCACATGGGTCGTTTGTGAAGAGGGCGAAGAACCGATAACAGACCGTTGGTTTGGCGAGGATGAAGAATGGCGAATGGGAATTGAACAGGATTTCAAGGATACAGGGGCTTGTCCTGCAAACTATGAAGTCACGGTGACAACACAGCCACCAGGTTTATGGGCAATTGCTTTGGGCTCGCCTATTGTTTCATTACTTGCATTACTGTTCATACGGTCTTCAATAAAATCTTACAAGGAGGGGGATAACCCCGACTTTAGTAAAAGCCTCACTTCAAGGTCGCTATATATCGGATTTCTAGGAAAGGTAGTATTACTGTTGTTTTGGTTTGTACTATTGATCTTAATTTCTGTGGTAAATGGAAGCCAAGTGACGTTTATTGATGAAACTCTTTGGAGATACGGCGACCCTGATTTCACGGAACGAATATTGTTCTTTGCGTGGATATTTTCTCTTACGATAACCCCGGCAGCAATTGCTTTTGAAGCAATTATGTTCGTTCATGCAACTTTGAAAGATACTGTATTTGGCATCGATAATAACTTGCGTAAGACATTTACTACAGCTGTGTTCACTGGTTTAGGTGTTATTTCATTCATTGTTGGGAGTGAATTAATGGAGAGTATAATTGGTTATGGAGCAGCGGGAGGAGTCTTTATTGGGGTATCTCTGCTTGTAGTGAGGAGACCAATTTTGTTAATTATAGACAAAGCATCTAATCGCTTTATTCCTTCAACGCATACACCTGAGGAAATCGCCTACTTGGATGCTTATTCAACGGCTATGGAAGACCGTATTATCACTACAGAAGAAAGAAAGTTGCTCAATACTGTTGCATCTACTTTCGGGTTGGATGACAAGATACTCCGGCAATTAGAAGCTGAATATGATGCTACTCTGGAAGAAGAATAATTGAGCGTCGCCAGAGATTGATAGAGGGGATTGCAGTTGAGATCAGCAATTCTGTTGTTAGGATTCAATAGAATCGATTACTTTACCAAGGTTCTTTCAAGCCTAGAGAAAAATCAAGCTGCCTATGATCATGATTTACACGTTTATGTTGATGGTGGCCCAGATGCTAGACAAGCAGAAATCAAGGACTTAATTGCCAACTCAAAATTCCCCGAGGCAACGATTGTTTGCCGAGCTAATAACTGGGGGATTGGGAGGCACCTAATTGATGCGCGCAGGAGGTTATTCGACGAACAAGGATACGATAGAATCCTACTTCTAGAAGACGATTTAGTGCTTGGAGAGCATTATGTTGACACCGTATTTAGTATCGCAGATTGGGCTAGTAAATACGATGATATCGGGACAATCACGGCATACCATATCAACGAGCATCCAATAGAACAGCAAAAGAGTCAAGCAAATCACTTGATTGCTACTAACAGACATTTCTGGGGCTACGTGATAACTCGTAAGGTGTGGGATGAAATCAAACACATTATCTACAGTTTTGAACAAAAGTATCTCGTAAAATCGACTTATACCAACCGAGCACATCGAAGAATCCGGTGGTTTTTCATGGCGAAATGGATTAACAAACAACGCCAAATGAAAGACAACCGTTTGGTACCAGATAGTTGTGTAACACCACCGTTTCCAAGAATTCCGTTTAGAATCGCCACTAGTCAAGATGCAATTACTGCCCTAGCTTTGTGGCATCACGGCTATCATCGAATTACCACCCGTGTTTCTAGGGCAGAATATGTTGGTATCGAGGGTTATTCATTTTCTCCCGAAGTATATGAGAGCCAAGGATTCGATAAACAGAACCTAAGTGATTATGCACACCTTCAAACACCTGCAGATTTTACCTTTGTTGATGTCGACGCTCAGGGCAACCCTCTCAAACCGACACCCTACAGAT
>CAXHFO010000220.1:0-2705 GCA_964015895.1 uncultured Candidatus Poseidoniales archaeon | reverse complement strand
GCTGCGAGAATTAGGTAAAGCATGCGGCAAGGATGCAGCAGGAGATGCTCTAGCACTCATTTGTCAAGACTCCCTAACTAGCCTCAAAAAATCTACTAGAAGCGCTAGAACAGTACCGCTAATATGGCATAAACCACTGATGGCAGTTTCGCCAAATAAGTATCCAGGTGCAATACTATGCGAGGTAGGATTCGAAGTTATTGACACTAATCCCGAAGGTAATGGTTATCCTGAGATCAGTTTTGAAGAGTTTATTAAACACGAAATAGAATTGATATTACTAACCAGTGAGCCACATAACTTCACCACAGAAGAGGGCAATTCGATCGCCAAAGAGATCGTTGCTGCAGGTGGTTCAAAGCCTACCATAGTTCATATTGATGGCGAAGATTTGACTTGGTTTGGTGCAAGAACTGCACCTGCTCTGGCTAGATTAGCCGATTTTTGCCAAAAAACTCTTGACACCATGGAACATCAATATGATGAGTAATGAGGGTTTCAGCGCACCATGGACGAGCAGGTTCTCGAGGCTGAATTAGCCAAGTCATTACCTGTTGACAAGCCTAATTCTACAAATTCACTCAATGCGGCGATTGGTGCAACGATTGCCGTTGTTCTAGTGTTTTTAATGCTAAGTCGGACAATTGGCGCACCACTTGAAGAGCAAGCAATTGAGGAGTCAATGGATGGCTATACACCGATTTGGGAGCGATACATGGATGATTATAACACTGGTGAGCAAAATTCCTACGTGCTAGAGAATGGTACACTAACCGGGCCAGATAATGCGAGTTTGTGGCTTGGCACTCATCATTTCGTTGAATTTGATTTACCACTTGAAGAGGGCGGTTCAGCACCGAATGGTCAAGTCAGTCTGGCAGTATGGATTCCTGTCATGGAAGGTAATATGACTGTTCCAGTAATTGCTGAGTTTGGTCCGTATTTCGATGAAGCATCGGTTGAAACAGGTGGTATTGAAGAGCCTGGTACATGGCTTGGTACTATGATGATCGAACAGATTATACCACACGGATTTGCCTTTGCTCAAGTTTCTGTAATGGGTACTGGACGTTCAAACCACTGCATGGATTTGATGGGCACCGCTGAGCAACTAGGTGTTGATGCGGCGGTTACTTGGCTTGGTACTCAGGATTGGAGTAATGGTAATGTTGGTATGATTGGCAAGTCATATGACGGGTCAACTCCTTGGCAAGCAGCAATGTTTGGTAATGAGCACCTTACCACGATAGTCCCTATTTCTGGGTTAATTGGCGTAATGGAACTAATGTGGCGCAATGGCAGTAGTGAGGCAAGAGCCCCGATTATGCACAACGGAGTTTATGGCTCCTACGGCCTTGATGGTGACTTAGAGGATACTGGAAATATGTGTCCTGATTATATCGCCGGGCCAGCAACTGGAGGAGCGGCTTGGGCCTGGGGTAGTGAAGCGGCAGGAGAATACTGGGCAGAGCGCTACTTCCTTGACCGAGTTATTGACAATTACAACGGCAGTGTGTACCTGATACAGGGCATGCATGATTGGAATGTTGACCCGCACATGGCGGTTCCAACAATTAATCGATTATATGATGCCGATATTGAAGCTAAGGGCTTGTTTGGTCAATGGGATCACGATTATCCAGACCGTCCGCAGATCATGTTTGACCGCAGTGGTGTTGGCCGAGGCGGCGAAGCGTTCCCCGAAATGGTACGCATGGATTGGATGCAAGACTTACTAGAGTGGTTTACTTATTATCTCAAAGATGAGGGTCCTCAACCTTGGCTTGGCGTAGAGATACAGTCTAACCAAGGAGAGTGGCGCTTTGAGGATCGTTATCCAATGAGTGAAACTAACGAAGTAATTTGGGAGTTAGGTAGCGAAGATTTGATGTCAAGTGGAGAAGGTAATGCGATTCGACCTGATGCAAGTTCAGGGCCGGTTTATCAGACTCCTCCACTAGAAGAAGACCTCTACTTTGGCGGCCTACCTCGCTTACACGTCAAGGTAAATACCGCTACTATGGGCGGTCAAATTTACGCTTTGATGGAAGATTGCTTTGAAGGGACATGCATTCACATTGGTCATGCCATTATGGATTTGAGATACCATGCAGGTGGCTCGCAAGTGCAAACATGGACACCGGTATTTGAGGAAATTACCGCAGTCATGGAATTTTTCCCCATGGATGTTGAAGTTGCGGCAGGGCACAGCATAAAATTGACCTTACGCAGTACTGGAGAGGATTACTTGCCATCAGCAGCCTCGACTTTAGTAACTGTGGTTGATGCAGGCTCAACCTTACAACTCGATGTTTTTGACCCAGCAACTAGGCAATATTACGAGATAGTTCAGTGTACTGCACAAATATGTCTAGACAACGCTTCGTAAAGATTATTTGACTTAACAATCGCTATTTTTGGTTAATATACCTAGGTAGATACTATAAATCAACGTTATCGCTGGGCAACTGATGTTTAAACAAATAAACTCTATGCCTGCGAAGGTCTGCTTAGCGCTTTGTGCTTTGGTAAGCCTGATATATTCTCTGAATTTCATGCTGTTTGCTGATTGTTATGTAATCGGCGGAGATGGTTGCTTTACCATCCTATCAAATGATGCAGCTGAAGGAACCCAAGCATGGGGACGAGGAGGTCCAGAAACTGGTTTCAATGGAGTGTTAATGTTTGGCATGTTCCTTGCTGTC
>CAXHFO010000219.1:0-2732 GCA_964015895.1 uncultured Candidatus Poseidoniales archaeon | reverse complement strand
CACTCGAACCTTCGTCGGCAGCGTCAGATGTGTATAAGAGACAGGTAAAGGAGTCTGAACAAAAAACCGAAGAACAAGACGATTCTGAAGAGTCTGTTTCTGATGAACTGCCTAATGATATTAAAGAATCCGAAACCGCTGAAGAAATCATGCCCGATGAAGAATCCATTGAACAAGCAGATGACGTGGAGACGGAGGGTGAATTAGATGAAACTCCTATTGAAGAACCGATGAGCATGGAAGAAAATTCTAATCTTGATGGCGAGGAAGACATACTACTAAAAGAGGCTGAAATTGCTAGACTTGCTGCTGAAGTAGAGCGCCTTAGAAGCTCGATGGTTGGAGCGGCTGAAGTTATTGAAGAATTAGAAAATCCACCTATGCCGCCGATTGTCGAAGAAGATGTAGTAATTGCCGCACACACTGTGGCAGATATAGCAAGAATGGCTCGGCAATTAGATCGTGACGAACTAGTGAGGGCTTCCATGGGCGCTATTGCAATGCTACATCCAGAAAGTCCTGAAGTCTTAATCTCAACAAAGCACAGCGCAGTGTTGCCTAGGATGAATGAAAAAGACATTTGTGCTGGTAAATTAGGTGGCAAATCGCCTAGAGGTGCTCCTGAAGATTGGCGAGTTCTCGAAGTGTTACTGGCGTCTGCTAGTTTGGTAACCGGCGGCCCTGCAGCGGTAATTCATGCTCATGGGCCTTACACAACAGCGGTAAGTTGTGAGAAAGATCTAGTCCTAATGCAGCCAATAGACGAGATTGGTAAAGAACATATTGGTAAAATTATCATTGTCGACCCTGACTCTGAAAATCCTGAAGAATTCCTTAGACAAGTTGCTGAGGCATTACAGCAAGGCGGTATGCGATGTGTGGTAGTTAGAGGTAAAGGCTCTTATGCAGTCGGTGCAGATTTGGATCAAGCTTGGGCAAATGCTGCAATGCTAGAACATAGCATGAAGATTGTAATGCTAGCAAGACAAGCCAACCTCAAGGTTTGATTAAAATTGAACTTGTATTTTGGAATCCAGTACTCTTGTGTTGTATACTTTGAGATCTTTCTTGCGAGACATTTTACCGAGTAACTTGCCGTATGGAGGGAATAGCGGGAATGGTGACCATTCTACTAACTCGCCGTCGCTAAGTTTGTGAGTGGTTTGGTGCAATGGACAGCGGATACAGTCATCTTTTACCTTCCCGCCCCAAGCAAGTGGCCATCTCATGTGCCTGCACAATGCCTCAGTAGCAAAATAAGCGCCTTCATTCATACCCAACAAGACCATTTTGCCTTTGAATGATATCATTTTCTTTTTGCCATTTTTCAATTTTGACACTTTTATTGCGTCGTGCCAATTTAGTTCTTCAATTTCTGACATTTGCCATACCTCCGTCTAAATTAAGCACTTGTCCGGTAAAGTTGTCTGGTGCTTCGGTCAATAGCCATCGCATGGAGGTAGCAACTTCTTCTGGTTGGTTGATTCGTTTCATTGGAATCATGGATACCGCTGCTTCACGAATCGCATCGGACCTCAAGAAGGTACTACCAAGTCTAGTTTCAGTCAGCCCCGGTGCAACTGCATTAACTCTGATATTGCGTTGTGCATATGTCGCCGCTGCTGACCTAACCATTGACTCAATCCCGCCTTTTGCTGCTGCAATAGCCTCATGATTAACTAATCCCAAACTTCCTGCAACACTGGAAGTGAAAACCAATCGTCCACCGCCGGAACGCAACATCGCCTTGCAAATCAAAGATAATGACAAAAAGGCACTGGTTAAATTTGTGCGAATAACTTCCTCGAAATCGTCTAACTTGAGGGCATGGGGTGGCTTTACTAGAATTGAGCCGACTAGGTGAGCAGCACCAGCAATACTTCCATTGCCATTTTCCTTGGCTGTTTCAATTGCCGATTGGAGAACTGAAGAATCCAGAGCGTCGCCAATAATTACGCTAACACCACTGTTTGACAAATGTTCAACTCTAGAACTGTCGCGTGCTAAAACAGTAACCTGTTTGCCTTGTTCAAGTAGTTGTGCGACTAATAATTGGGCAATATCGCTGCTGCCCCCGACCACTAAGTAAGATTCTGTCATGGCTAAGACTTGGTTGCTCAACTTTTATATTCGTGTTTTGATTTAAATCTTCGAATCTCTAGAAATTCGGCAGATTTCAACAAAATTTTCAAACATTTCCTTGCCAAATTCGGAATCGTTAACCTCTGGATGAAATTGTAATCCGAACCGATCTCCCGCTTCATTTTCCATACCCTGCACCCTACATGACGGGCTACTGGCGGTAATAAAAAAGCCATCTGGCACTTCATTTACCTCATCATTGTGTGATTCCCAAACCGTTTGAGTTGGTGATGTGTTTTGGAAGATTTTGCCCCCTTGATTTTGCAATTCTATTTCCATTGCACCAAATTCGGGAATAGGGGATTCCCTTGCATCTCCACCATAATGTCTTGCCATGAATTGGTGTCCTGCACAAATCCCAAGCACCGGAATGTCAAGCTCTAGATATGCCGCACAATTGCCTAACTCTCCAGTAAGGCCAACTCTTGCTGCGCCACCAGAGAGGATTATTCCATCGAGTTCTCGAAGTTGTTCAACGGGAGTAGTATTGTCAACGATTTGGGTGTCTACCTTGAGATAGCGTAACATTCGCCATTCTCTATGTGTCCATTGACCACCATTATCAACCACATCAATAACTAGTGGTTTAT
>CAXHFO010000218.1:0-2763 GCA_964015895.1 uncultured Candidatus Poseidoniales archaeon | reverse complement strand
TACACATTTCCTACTTCCAAAATCCTAATGGCGATTTGAAATATGCTACCGATAAAACCGGCTCATGGGCGACATCTACTCTTGATTCAGAAGGTCATATTGGCCCCCATAATTCATTAGTGGTAGATTCATCTGGCAATTTACACGTATCATATTATGACGAAACCAACGGTGATCTAAACTACCTAATTTCAAGCACAAATGGAAGGCTGGGCTGGGCAATTTCCCCTGCATTACCAGATGGTCTAGTATTTGATGAAAACACCGGAGAAATTACTGGAACGCCTACTACTTTGCAAACCACGCCAGCAACTTATACAATTTCAGCAACAAATACCGGGGGTACAGATTCCACAACAATTTCGCTTTCAATATTAGAGTCTGTGCCGGTTATTTCCTATTCAACAACCACTTTTGATTTGATTACAGGTGAGGCAATGACCTCGATTACTCCATCCAATAGTGGTGGAGCAGCAACCTCTTGGAGTATTTCTCCTGCTGAACCAGCCGGTCTTAATTTCGATGTCAATACCGGTGAATTATCTGGCACACCAACCGCCGAGTCTGCTTCTCAAGCGTATACTGTAACAGCGACAAATTCTGGGGGCACTGATACTGCAACTCTAACCATCGAGGTGCAAGTATTTGCCACACTGACCTCTAGTGTTGAAGGAATATCAGATGTACCAAATTCAGCGATTACCCCAATTACTTTCACTCATACAATCAACGGCGATACTAGTAGCCCTTCGTGGACTACAGGAGTTTCTACCAGTTCTTCCCAAGTGATTGACGGTTCATTTACTCATGGCAATGATATCGCTCAAGGTCCTAATGGTGCAATGGCCATTGTTGGCTATGAGGCAACTACAGATGACATGAAACTGGCGTATTATTACGATGGTAGTTGGACTACTTCAGTTATACAAAATTCTGTAACTGCTTTAGAATACCCAAGTGTAGGAATTGATTCGAATGGCGTAGTACACATCGTTTACTTAGATATGACAAATGATGTATTACGCTATGCAACTAACTTAAGCGGTACTTGGCAAGTAAGTGATATTGATACTACATCCGCATCAGCAATAAATCTAGCAAATGGAAGAATTCCAGGAACTGATTTGGCTATTGATTCAACTGATAATCTACATATTGTCTTCTCAACCAAAGATTCAACCAATAACAAGCAATCAATAAATTATACAACAAATCAAGGCGGTACTTGGACTTCAACAGTAATTTCAGATATAGTAGAAGATGCAGTTGATCCTGCAATTGCTCTTGATTCGAATGATAAAGCTCACGTTTCATATTATCGCGACACTGGTAGCGATTTAATTTATGCAACTAATGAGGGTGGTACTTGGACTAGAGAGATTGTTGAATCTACATTAAATGTAGGGAAATACTCATCGATTGCTGTAGATTATAATGATGAAGTGCATATTTCTTATGTCAAAGCCAACAATAATGACCTAAAACTTGCATCAGGTTCCGCAGGCTCATGGGCAATATCAACTGTTAAAGCAAATCACAATGTCAAACACACAAGTATTGTTGCAGATTCAAATGGTGATTTGCATATTGTTTACTCATATTCTGACTTTAGCAATAACAAGAAATTATATTATTTTACCAATGAAAGCGGCAGTTGGGTAGATACAACCTTAACCAATGATGGGGGGTTATCATGTGCGATATCAATTGATACAAATGATGATATTCATATTGCACATAGCGATTTTGCAATAAATTCAGAATTAGAATATGCTACTATGCCAGGCTCAGGTAAAGGAGTCAAGCAACACACTACATGGCAAATTAGTCCGGCTTTACCTGCTGACTTACATATGAATTGGCGTAGTGGGACAATCAGCGGTACTCCAACATCAATTTACAGCAATACCACTCATACAATCTCTGCAACCATCAGTGGAAATACTGTTAGCACTACAATTTATCTTGAATTCCAAATAGAAGCACCAGATATTTCTTATGCGCAAGACGATCTCACTCTCACCAAAGGTACTGCAATGGGTGCCGTTTCGCCAGCCAATAATGGTGGTGCAGCAGACTCATGGGCAATAAGCCCATCATTCGCCAATGGACTCAATTTCGATACCTCAACTGGAGAGATTACCGGCACTCCTAACACCCTACAAACAAGAACAGAATATACCATTACAGCAACAAATTCAGGTGGTACTTCAACAACCTATGTCAATATTACCATCAATGATGTAGTGCCCGCAATAAATTACAATCCAGTTGTATTTGACTTAACCAAAGGCACTCCAATGTCTGCCGTTACACCGTCAAACTCAGGTGGACCAGTCATCACTTGGTGGATTTCCCCTAGCCTATCTAATGGCCTAAACTTCGATAACTCAAATGGTGAGATCTCAGGTACCCCAACAGAACTTCGCCAAACCACTATGTATACTATTACTGCAACAAATAGCGGCGGCTCTTCAGTAGATTATGTCAACATCACAGTAACCGATACTGGGCCAAGTATCAACTATAATCCTAATGATTTTAATTTGACAATCAATGTTGCAATGTCGCCAACAGCAACACCAAACAACATCGGTGGATCAATACCCATACGCATTATCGACAATCCAACTAGTCAACAACAAAATTCAATTGCCATCGACTCACAAGGCTATCGACACGTTGCCTATAAGAATGGTAACGACTTATACTATGCAACAGATAAAACCGGTGTTTGGGTCGACACTCTTGTAGATACTACTC
>CAXHFO010000217.1:0-2799 GCA_964015895.1 uncultured Candidatus Poseidoniales archaeon | reverse complement strand
ATGTTAGGGTTCAAACGTCAGGGCGACCCGGATGTTATTTTCATTCATCTAAATCATACTAACCCAGTTTACGATCAGTGGGGCGAAGAACATACACAAGTTGTTGAAATGGGTTGGAAAATAGGTAAACAAGGGATGAAATTTGAACTCTAAAACAAGTTCAAATCATACAGCCGTTATTGTGTACTCTAGCGACACTAACTCAATTTTGTAATCTACCTCTTGTCCCGTGTCATCACTTGTACAGAAAGCTCCGCCACCATTTTGTACGATTACGCCAAGAATTAACTCATACTCTCCTAACCCTAATCCGCCGCCATCCAACATCATTTGAATTTCTGATTTTGTCATGTTGCTAACTGTAGTATCAATCAAAGTCGAATTATGCCAATCTAATTGGAAATCAAAGCCTTCAGTACTGGAGTCAGAAGTTGACAGATCCGAATAGCCAATCGACGCATCGACAGTATCATCTTGGGGCGGGTCAGCAAGTGCACATCCAGCCCCAGTAACGGTTTCATCGTCTTGGTGAGCAATTGTGACTAATACTCCTACAATATTGAGTCCACTTAGCGAATCTACAGAATCTTCTGAATTTGCCTGTATTGGCATAGATTCACCGTCTTCAACGAACTCTGAACCTTCGGCAATTTCGTGGAATGAATAGGTTCCACTTATTGAGTAAGAACCGACTTTATCCGACATGCTTGATGAGTTTGGCGAAAATGTTTGGTATGTACCTTCCATCCCACCAACAAACGCCAGTAAAATAACCGCACCAATCGCCGATATTTTTCTAGTTGGCACACTGTATCTACCAAATGGATTTGCCTCAGAAAGCTCCCGCTTCCAGCAAAAACCAAGATGTACAGCAAACGCTGCACCCATTCCTGGTACGGAAGGGAAAATGTATTCTCCGTAACCCAAAACAGTCCATATTAGCACACCAAGAAGTGCGGCGATCATCATCGAAATAGTGTGTTTTGAATCTGGTTCATAGCCAATCATTCTAATCAGCACAAGCGGCACAAATATGCCACCAAGTCCGTATACTGCGAAGACAACCAAGGCGAAAACGGAATCACCAAATCCAGGGAATTGTTGGCCAACTAAGGAAATACTAGTAGCGAAAGCCGCAACAGCTAAAGTTACCGTTTTGGTTTTACCATGATCTTGATTCCATTCTGGTTTAACGTCATCCGTAATTGCTGCTGTACAGGCCAATACCTGACTATCGGCAGTCGACATTGTTGCAGCAAAGATAGAAGCTAGAATTACGCCGCCAAGAATCGGATTAAGGCTCTGAGCAAGTCTTGGCAGGCCCGTCTCGGCATCTTCAGCGAGCATCTCGGGAAATATTGCTCGACAGGCAAGACCTATTATGAACATCAAAGCGATAAATGGGGTTTGCCAAACAAAGAACCAAACCATAGCTTGTTTCCTATCTTTATCGCTGTTAAGAGTCATAACTCTAGATACAACTTGTGGCTGGCCAGCAACACCTAGGCCACCCAAGAAGAATGCAGCAATCCAAAGTGTTACACCGAACTTTAGGCCCGAAGGAAATACGTTAACCATGTTTGGATCAATATCAGCCAAGGTGCCGTGCAGTCCAGACAAACCCCCAACCTTACCTAGCGCAACCAAACAGAGAATGGTAGACCCGACAATCATCACACAAGATTGCGCTGCATCAGTCCAAATAGATGCTCGAATCCCACCGGCATAACAATACGCAACTACTAGAACAAACCCGATCAGAATTCCAGTAATTTCTGACCATCCAAGCATTGATTTTAGTGCCACTCCACCCGCAGTTAATTGCGCAGCAGCGTAAATAGATAAGAAAAATACTGAAAGGATTGCGGCGATTTTTGCTTCAGGGGCGCCGGTTTTACTAGAAACCAATGATGACAAAGAGCGTAAATTCCTTTCTCGACCTTCTTTTTGGATATATTTGTACAGCCAAATCCAAGCCACTAGTTGACCAATAGTCGAGACAACAGCAATCCACAATGCCGAATATCCACTAATGAAAATAAATCCAATAAATCCAATAAACATGTAGCCTGAATTCCAGGTACTAACTGCTGAAAGTGCAGCAAGTGCAGGATGCATCCCCCTGCCCGCTACCAAATAATCATCCGTGGTGTCTTTTTTAACCCGCATGGAAGCTAATCCAACGCCAGCAAAAATTCCCATAAAGAGTAAAAAAGACAACAATATCAGAATCTCATCAGACAAATTCTCAATCCTCCTTGAACCATCGAAGTAGTGCCTTCTCTTCAACATCACTCGTAGATGCAGGGAATACAAGACAATTCATTGCACCACCTGGTAATGTGGCTAAATTCGCTAAATTAGTGTATATTATGCTTTGCTGTTTGGTCCCCATATCACTGCAGAGCACGACTTTAATTTCCGCTAGAGAAGCGCTAGCCATGAGTTTCAACGATTGTACTTTTATCTCATCTTGTGGAGATTCTAACGGAAATTCATCTATGCTGTCATTTACTTTGACAATCATCGCTTTAATTGAGTCAACAGCATCACTTGGCATCATCGGTTTTTGCTGGCCAGTCCCGGCACCAGTTGGGTCTAAATCAAGCAAAGCCAAAGTATGCTGTCCTAGTGCAGTGTTAAGTGCAATTACTTCAAGTGGTGAGGTTGCAATCCAGCCGGAGTATGGATACGTCAAAGTTGTTTGACGACCAAATTTGTAATTTGATAAGCCAATAGCTCCGGTAACTAGACCAGTAATAGAGATTCCATGTATTGTGCGACAATAAATTCCAGCTT
>CAXHFO010000216.1:0-2835 GCA_964015895.1 uncultured Candidatus Poseidoniales archaeon | reverse complement strand
AAACAGCGTTTACTTGACACGGCGTGATTAATCACTCATCAGAATCAGTACTTTCATTTTCGACTGTTTCTAGCATGTGCTTGACTGGCGTTAATTTAGCGAAACCAGAATCAACTTTCTCCAGTGGAATCATAGTCTTAGTAATTGGTGCTAGCGTTGTAGTTTCAGGCTCGCTGGAGTCCATGTCTAGTGATTCTTCAGTAATAATTTCGGGTTGTAATTCTTCCTCAACAGCTGGTTGAATTGTCGGGTTACCGAGTTTCATAATTGGTCTAGGCAGGATTGCCGAAGTTGTCGGCTTTACACTGTCAAGAGGCGCTTTTATCGGTCTGACTAAAGGAGATGTAGGGATTAGTGGTTTTGCACTAGATATTGGTGCACGCATACCTGATAAGCCAATACCTGCCTTTGTTTCTTGATTCAGGCCACCAAGCACACCTCGAAGTGGCCTGCCACCAGTAGCACCAAGTGCAGATGTTTTAGCACCAAGAGTTGAAGGATCTGGTAAAGTCATTGGTTGATTTCTGTCCTGACCAGAAATTGATTGCATCCACATTTGGCGCTTTTCTGCTTTAGTATCCAAACTTTGTAGTTCCCTAAATTCGTCTTGCCGGGTCTTGTATTCAGCTTCATCAACATCTATTTCGCCTTGTACTTGCTTCTCAACTGCTTCGCGCATCTTGATTTCCGCAGTTTCTTTGAAATTGTCCATCTTAGCCGACAAATTCTGCATACGGTCTCTGATTTCTGCTCTCTTCAAACCTAATTGTGCTTCTATTTCTGCACGGATTAATGCTTCACGCTTTCTAATCTCAATAAGTGCCTTATTGCGCATAATCTCTTCACGCTTGTCGAGTTGACGGTCAAGTTGTGAAGCGACTTCCTCTTCCTTACGCTGTTTGAACTCTTCAAGACGGTCTTCCATATTGACTTCTAGTTCAAGGGCAGTTTCTTCCTTAAGTAATTCTAAGTGAGTCTCAAATGTTAGACGCTCATTACGTAGTCCAGCATCAATTTCCGACATGATGGCCTTTCTCGCAGCGGATTCTCTAGATTGGAATTCCAATTCTAAGCGTTCTGCCCATTCGGTTTTCTTAGATTCATATTGTTCTTCAAGTTGGTCGCGTAGTTCGTTTTCACGTTCATAGCGGAATCTTGCCAGGCGGTTTTGAATTTCGCCTTCTCTAGCGTTACGATAGCTTGTGTATTCGCCTTCCATTCTTTGATCGAGTTCTGTATCTATCTCTTGTTTGAGAGTCTTTGAGATATCGTCTACTGCTTTGGAGAAGGTAATATCGTACTTTTCTCTTAGGCGTGATTTTCTATCAGACAATCTTTCAGTATGTCTTTCCTCAAGTTGACTTTCAATTTCTACGCGTAGTTCATCTTTACGACGGGCGATGGCCAATTCAACATCTTCCCGCATCTGTTCTTCCAAATCATCGGTTTCTTGACGCAATTGATTCTCAAGTTCAACTTGTATCTGTTGAGCGATGTCTTCTTCTAATCTTAGACTGCGACGGTCGTATTCAGATTTGAGGCGGGCTTCTCGTTGCTTAAGGCGGGCCCTCAATTGCTGTTCTAATCGAGTTCTAATACCTCTGCGCAACTGTTCTTCACGCTCAGATAATTTAGCCGAATGAGTTTCCTCTAAACGGTTTAATTCATGCGATTCCATTTCTTTGAATCTAGATTCCATTTCCGCATTAAGTTCTGACTCCATATCCCTTATTCTATGTTGAAGGTGTTGATTAAATTCTAACGCTATACGCTCTTTTTGGATTTCTAATCGTTGCTTATGTTCTTGTTGAAGTTCTGATTCAATCTGTTGTTTCAATCGGTCTTTATGTTCTTGAATTTTAACATCTTGTTCAATTTCAAATTGCTCTTGTAAGGCCTCTATCTTTCGATTTAGCCTAACTTCATATTCTGATCTGAGTCTACCTTCTTCTTGAACAATAGATTCCTTCTCGATCTCTGAAAGTTCATGTTCCATTTGTTCACGCAATTCTCGCTCAAGATTATCTAGTGTGAGTTCGTGCTGTACAGCCATATCTTTTGCAAGATTATCTTGCATTGCGGTGACTCGCTCGCTGATTGCTTGTTGCCTCAGTCTACGCTCACGACGGATATCGGCTCTTAGGCGTTCTTCGTTGCGAAATCTAGCGCTGGTCATTTCGCTCTGACTTATTGATTGACTATGACTTTTGGTGAATTGAGACCTTAGTGCCGACAATGACATCTTATCGCCACTTCTTCGCGTGCTGTGAGTCGTATCTAGTGACCCTTCTTTCTTGCTATCGCTGGCGCTCATGGTACCCATCCGGCTGTTTATCCACTTCTAATCATACATAAGGAGCGCGATGACTTAGCGACTTAAGACAGCGTTTTCTGGAGGATTTTACACCCTGCCATAACTAGTAATTGGTCAAAACTTTACCGTGAATTTTGTATCACATGCTGGACAATCTATTTCTCTCTTACCCGGCTTCTTTTTCATGCGCAGACGGCGGTCACAACCAGGGCATGCTATTTCGACTCGGGGTATATTTGGCTTTAGGATAAATTGACAACTGCAAGAACTACATTGCAAATTAGCCGGTCGTTCACGTACGCCAACAATCAACACTTTCTCACACTCCGGGCAGCTTACTTTTTCATCTGCCCACTTTTTCCTTGTACCCTCGTGTTCGACCTTAACCTTAGCAGAACACATTGTACATTGGACTTCACCTAACTCGTAAGGCAACAATTCGTCACATTTTGGACATGACAATGCTGGTGGGGAAATTCTCGATTCTACTGACCATTCTTCACTCATACAATCACCTACTC
>CAXHFO010000215.1:0-2855 GCA_964015895.1 uncultured Candidatus Poseidoniales archaeon | reverse complement strand
TAGAACAAACTAAGGCAATAAACTCATTTAGCGCTAAACCATCATTCCAATTCAAGTATGGCTTACCATTTCTTGTCTTTGGTAGGCTTGGAATAAATGGCGCTAATTGTCTTAGCTTGCTATGTAAAGTATCAGTTTCAACTCGGAAAATTCTCCAAGAATCTCCCCTCACGCCTTTTAGACGGAAGGCATACAAAGGCAATAGAGATGAACGGTTTCCTTCATAAACTAACGAATTATACTGATCTACAGTTCTCCCAGATAGGTATAGTTTATCTTTTTTGGACGACTTTACTTCTATTGGGAAACATAAATCACCCCTCAGAGCAAGTAAATCACCAGAACCCTCAATTCCAGAACCAGCCGCTCTAACTACCAAAAATGGCCGTTTCTCAACTAAGCGCATTTTATTTTTTTCAATCTCATTGCAAGATTTGATTATTGCTTCAACACCTTTAGATAAGCCGGCAAGAACTTGACGAAGTTCTCTCTCATACTTACTGCTCACGGGTAAACATCAATGCCAAGCGCTTTTGATTACTTCGGTATAATTTCAACAATTAATTTGACTTTTACATGTTAAACAAAATACGGTAGGTTTGTTGATGCCGAAGTATTGGACAGGTCATGGCGAGGCTGGTAATCCGTACAGAAGATTTCCAATTGTCATTCAAACTTATTGAAGCGTTACGATCAAGAAATCTAAAATTTGAGGTAATCGATCGCCATACTGAGATAGTTAATCACTCGACAATATGGTTCGCATCACCGGCTGAAATTCTCGAGCAACCAACGGTTGGTAGGTCAATACCTGTAAGTTTAGATAGCATAGAATCTGCAGTTTACTCTGCTATTTTTCTATTACGAGGAATCGAAAAGTCGGTATTTTTGACTATTGGAATTGACCCAGGGCCTTACCCTGGACTTGCTTGGTTAGTAGATGGGGCATTTATCGGAGTCTCTCAATTAGCATCAGTTGCTGAACTTGCTCCAGCGATAGAAAAGTTGACTCAATCTTTAGATTTTCAAACTATGCTAATTCGGATTGGTGATGGCGCACCGCTAATTAGGGACCAGATAATTAATGACTGTTTAGCAAAAAATTGGATTATTGAACAGGTTAATGAGAGTAAGACTTCTAGTGGACTGGTTAGGAATAATCATGCTATTTCTGCGCTACGAATCGCGTCTAATAGTGGAGTGAGAGTATGGCAACAACGTGAGTTAAGGCCAAAGCATGGTGATGTAAAATACATTCAAACTCAAAGTCGCAAAATGTCAGATGGGCACATTACAATAAGTAAGCAACTCGCTTTGCTTGTGGCAAAGGGTGAATTGACTATGCAAGAAGCAATTCTAGAGCAGTCATCCTATTCCTCTGAGGAATAATCGGTTTCTAGTTCAGCCTGCATAAGTTCAGGGGAAGAATCCATTATTTTCTTTAACCCCATCTCTAAACCTATTGGCGCCAGTATAATCCCACCAATTAACATAGCGAGAAAAACAAACGATGAACCAGGCACATATTGCGTGCCAGGTGAATTAGGACCGCTGAGCATTAATTTGACAGTACCAAGCCAAGGTATTTCACCGCCCGCAACCCCTACCAGCCATGCTTCTTGAACCGGCCCGGCAACTCCCGATGTACTGTGTACTCCTGAAGAACCATTGACCACTAAACCACCTTGGTCAACTGAACATTGATTATTATCTCCGAGTGTAACGATTCCCGAATGTTTAGGTTGCCAATTCCAAACTACTAGATACGGCTCTACATTAGCGTGTGTGAACCTTTTGCAATCATAATAACCTGCTTGCTGACCATCGAAATGAATTGTTATCGTTTCAACGTCACTAGCATTAGTGCCAGGAACAGTCCATGTAAGTACACAGGTGCCAATTTCACCATCAATATCGACAACTCCCAAGTCCCAAGTTCCGCCATCGGGACAATGGGCAGAATTGTTGGCATCTGCTGGAACGCTTCTATCTGGTGAACTAGTTTGACTCGCTTCTACACGTAAGATAGCCCGGTGAATAATTGGAGTTCCCGAATCACCATTTTTTTGATAAATTATAACATCACCATTCATACCATGCATCTCATAACCGTAATTTTTGTTTGTTGAGTCACTTGATTCAGCAAAGGTAACAATTTTGTCATAGGGTGTGTCCATTACCAAAATCAAATCCCCAGCATCAATACTTCCTACTTCACCTGATTCTTCATGAATCATTGATGATGATTCAACAACTACAAGTGGGGGCATAGTGCCTGTGTGTGCCCAAAGGCCAAGGACTAGAAATGAAATCATTGCTACAGCTAATAGCATCTCTCTAAGGAGATTGTTCAGCGGATGTTGGTCGGACAATGTTCACCCTCATTTCCTTTTTTTGAGGCCCTTGCTTACCAAGAAATCATCCCATGCTTGCGCATGACCTGCGCCAAGAGATTTTGCTGCTTCATCTCCTTCAGATCTTCTTCTTTTAAGTTCTGATGTTGATTCTATTTCTTTTAATTCAGCCAAGACATTTACACAACCTCGCAGGTTGAGGAATTCTGGAGTCGCCACAATTAACACAATGCTCGAAAGTACAATCATACCAATCGCCGCACCGGTAAATTCACCCCAATCTGCATCGTTTTGTAAAAAAAGTAGTTGGTATGCACTAACAACCAGTAAAACAGCTGCAGCGCCAAAGGTTGTTGCCGTAATCAACAGTTGTCTTCCGTGTTGTTTTTCCCACATTCGGCCAATAATTCCCATGTCCTCACCGCTCCTTGCTACCTGCTCTTACTGTTTGAGTTCTTTGATGTTTTGATTTATCTTCATCACTACAAATAATCAAATGTA
>CAXHFO010000214.1:0-2864 GCA_964015895.1 uncultured Candidatus Poseidoniales archaeon | reverse complement strand
ACACTCGAACCTTCGTCGGCAGCGTCAGATGTGTATAAGAGACAGGCCATTGTGATTCGACTATTGCTAGTCCACCATCTTTTGGCAGTGCTGCTTTTGGCTTTTCTATCCTGATATTGATCTTTGAAACTAGTGGATTTTGTTTTACTGATTCAATCATTTTAATCATCATAGTTTCCATTAATCTTATTGGCGGTGAATCGATTATAACTTTATCAACTAAAGATTGTAAATCTGCATAATTTATTGTATTCTCTAATTTTTCGTCAAAATTAGAGTTATGTAATTCCACCCAAATACTGACCACAAATGGTTGTTCTTCTTCATGTTCAAAGTCATATGCTCCGTGTTTTCCCATCACGGTGTAATTTTCTAATCCTACTTTGAACATTTAATTCTCATCTCGCTCATGAACCCATATCAGGTGATAGCCAAATTGGGACTTAATTGGTTCGGATACAGTAGAACATGGTAATGACCAAACAGCCTGGTCAAATTCTCTCACCATCATTCCTTTTCTAAACCAGCCTAAATCTCCACCCTTTTGCGAAGATGGGCAAGTGCTTTTTTTCCTAGCAAACTTTTGAAAATCTTTCAATTTCACAACTTTTTGTTTTATTTGTAGGGCTTCAGATTTTGAGTTTACCAAGATATGTGATGCCCAAGCGCTAGGTGCGACCATGTCCATGCCTGAAGCCCGTTGGTTTTGAATCTCTCGTAGTGATTAATGTAGTGTAATAACTGGTTTAGATTTCATCGCCAGTCCACCTTTTACCAACCTGATGTTCAATATCTAGGTGGTCTAATATTCTGGCAATAATAAAATCTACAAGGTCATCGATGGACTTTGGGTGATTATAGAAACCAGGCGATGCAGGTATTATTATCGAACCATTGGTCGATAATTTGGTCATGTTTTCTAGATGAATTGTTGCATATGGTGCTTCTCTGGGAATCAGAATTAGCTTTCTGCGCTCCTTCATAGCGACAATCGCTGATCTAGTGACTAAATTGTCACTGATGCCTGCTGCGAGTTTTCCTAATGTAGTTCCTGAGCATGGGCAAATCACTACTGCGTCGATTTTTGCTGAACCGGAGGCCGATTTCCCGCCAATATTTTTTTCGTCATCTAATACAGAATTGGTCCTTTCTGCAAGAGTTTCTTTGGACATTCCACATTCGTGTTGTAGTGTAATTCCACCAGCACTACTTACCACTAGTCGAGTATCTCTTCCGTGCGAATTTAGCACTTCTAACAAACGCTTTCCGTAGATGGCTCCGGATGCACCAGTTATGGCAACAACAATCTCGCCCATATCAAACCCTGGAGATTGTTGCTTTTATTGACTTGTTTTCAATTAATAGCCGACTCAAGTGAATTTTCTAAGGCGGAAATGGCTAAATCAAAAGATTTAGGCTCTATAGACCAAGCTACTCTAACCCAGTTTTTCAGGCTGTCACAAAACATTGAACCAGGTATTACCAATAAATCATTATCTTTGCATGGCCCGTCAGCAAAATCTTCTGCAAGTATTTTATTTGGCAACTCAAAACAGCCAAAAATTCCCGCTTCAGGTTCATTCCATTTAATAGAAAAACGTTGTAAAACCGCTCTCAGTTTTGGTAAATTTTGACTACGATAATATTCTATTGCGGTATCAACATCATCCAATCTCTGTAAAGCAGCACTGGCAATACGCATTGTTGGGCTACCCATGACTCCAGAAAATGTCATGAATACCCTTCTGGCTATCTCGATGGTATCCTTGTCTGAAATTATCCAACCAAATCTGATTTGGCCCAGTGAATAAATCTTAGTCAGTGAGTTGATTGAAATGTTGCCATTGCCGTATTTATGCATTGGATGGAAGTTAGGCTTTGACCTGTATGCATCGATGTAAACTTCATCAGCAATGATTCCAACATTATGTTCTTGTGCGAAATCTGCAATCCATTTTCTATCGTCAGGGTCAAGATTCCATCCACTTGGATTTGAAACTGGTGTAATCATTAAGATGTCAGATTTTATCATTGCATCAGCCCATTCCTGTTTATCGATTCTCCAATTGCCAATACCACTGCTTGGTGGATTACGCTTGATTTTAATCACTTCATTTGCCAAAATTAACGCAGACTGAGGTAGCGGTGCATAAGTTGGTGATTCAACAGCCACGACTATATTTTGCTTCACGCTCCTAAGTTTTGTAATCATCGCTAATAGCGATAAGTTGATTCCTTGAGTTGCTCCATGGCAAATCAAGACATTATCTACCTCAACTCCTTCTCGATTGGCAATGAAGATTCTAGGATCTGCTATCTTACCCATGTGCTTCTTGCCAATATCGTAGATTCCATCTTGAAGTAATTCAGGGACGTCCCAATCATACTGCATGCCGCTAAAAGATAAGTTGTGTTTCCGTTCTTGAATCAGCCTTGGAATATACCAATCCAGATACTCGATGGCTGGTACTGAATTTTCGAATTCAGATAAATCAAATCGAGGCCAATATGTGCGCATAGTATTGCCAAATCTTTGCAGCAATTATTTATTCTTGTTGATGGTTTAAAATTATACTGTGCTTCTATTCAATATCTTTGGCATAGTATCAATTAGAGAATCAACAACCTTGTCTCTTGCCAAGTTGTGACCAAGCCTTTGCAAACAGGTAGTCGTTGATGATTCTAGGCCGCAGCCTGCTAAATTTTCTACTCTGTTTTCGGGTGTGTTGAGATTTATCGTAAATCCATGTCTTGAAGTCCATCTCAAGAAAGATAAACCGATGCTGCAAATTTTGTACCCATCTAGCCAAACGCCCTGCATTCGTCTGTCTCTTATACACATCTCCGAGCCCACGAGACCGCTG
>CAXHFO010000213.1:0-2866 GCA_964015895.1 uncultured Candidatus Poseidoniales archaeon | reverse complement strand
ACAAAATTGTCATCGATACTGTTAGAAAAATAAATTCAATGATTGAAGGGGTAAAGCGCCCTATCAAAGTGGTTGATATTATCGGCCGGGAATCAATGTGCGAGGTTGTTGATGTACAATCAGGCAGATGTTTGTGTGAACAAGGCTCCAGTGAATCTGCCAGAGGAAGGCTCAAAGATGATGTTAGAAAATTTATTTTGGAGCATCCACGCCATGTTGAAGAAATAGTTGACAAGTCAAAAACATGGGGTGTTTGTGCATGGCAAACATGTAGGTCTGCAGTCAAGGATAGTGATATTCTAGTTTGTGATTATAACCATGTCTTCGCTGAACAGGTTAGAGAAAATTCACTGCCTTCGATGGGAGTCAGTTTGAAAAATTGTATCATTATAGTTGACGAAGCGCATAATTTACCTGACAGAATAAGGATGAGTATGGAGCGTGTAATTACTCCGATAATAATTCGTAATGCAGCAATGGAATTAGAAGAATACATGGGTACTTTGGAAAACTCTGCTATGAAAAACTCGTCAGCAAGCACTATGCAATCTCTTGAAGAAGTACAATGGGCTTTTGAAGTGATTAAATTACTTAGAGTCAAATTAGGTGATTATTTCCGGGCACTTCATTCGCAAGTATCAGATGAGGAGGAGGTAATTGTTAGTGCCCAAGAATTTACTGAAAAGATTCATCAAGCATGTGATGAATTTGAAGGTTTAGTTGGCCAAATGAAACTTAACCCAACCATTGAGACTCAGCCGTTGTTTCAAAAATCACAAAGATTGCTCAGGCTTTCTGAAATATTGGCAAAAGTTGTAATTGACACGGAATCAGAAGAAGAGGAATCCGAACCTGACTCACATAGAATCTCATACATCTTTGAGTCAATAGAAAAATTCGGTAATACGTCTGCTTTTTGCATGGTATTTTCGCCAAAAGGCAAAGAAGGTAAAATCACTACTCATTTGCTTGATCCAGGTGTTTTATCAGGTGAAATTTTTGCAATATGTAGCGGATCAATATTGATGTCTGGCACTCTTTACCCACCACAAATGTATGCTGACATATTGTCTCTACCCAAACGGCTTACTACAAAAACATCATACAAATCTCCTTTTGCCGGTGAAAGAAGACCTGTACTGATTGCCAAAGACGTCACAACCAGATACAATGAGCGCTCAGAAGTGATGTGGAATCGTATGCGCTCACATATACAAGCACTAATTGATGGTAGTGAAGGACATATAGCAGTATTTTGCCCATCCTACCGATTGATGGACGAAATTATTGGCGATGTATACTTCAAAGGCATCAAGAAGAGAGTTGAATCAAGGGATTGGTCTAAAGATGATATTGACAAAATAGTTGCTGAATTGAAAACTGAAAGAAGTTCGGGAAATCGCATACTACTATGCGGAGTATTTGGTGCTAGATTATCCGAAGGTATCGATTATAATGACGGGGTTTTAGGTTCTGTAGTTTGTATAGGAATCCCTAATCCACCACCATCTGTTTTGTCAAATTCTTTGAAACAATATGTTGCAGACAAATTTGGTAAAGAAAATTCATGGAGATATACCGTCACACAGCCAGCCATAAATTCAATTTTACAGGCTATGGGTCGTCCAATTAGGTCTGTTGAAGATAGAGCCCTGATTTTACTTCTTGACAAACGAAATGGAGATCGAACTTACACCAATTGTTATCCAAAATCAATGATGATGAATGCAACCAATGATCCCAAAACTACCAATGCCTTTGCTAAGCGGTTTTTCAGGCGAGTAAAACGCAACTAGTCACGTCCGGAAAAATAACAAGGTTCATTGATGGATGATGATGAGGCCGCCCCATGACAACATGGCAGCGCGTTGATATCGCTGATGAGGAAGTTGACTTTAATGAAGATAATCAGCAACCAGGCTCAGATGGATTATCTGCCACACCCGAACTACTGCATGGAGATTTCAATTTAGATGCTCACCACTTAGCGGACGTGCAAAGTCAACATAAACAGGTTTTAGTTACTGCAGGAATGATCCCAGAGGAGCATATCGCCAATGTTGAACCATCATTAAAATTAGAGTGGATGGTAAATGAACTAAATGGCAGGGTAAATCCGGACGGCTTAACAATACCATTGCTAGGTGTTGAACAAAGTCAAATAGAGTTATATTCACGTCAAATAGATAACAGCATTGTCCTCAAACTAAAAATTACTGAAGATGACGGAGATACTCTGGAGAGAGAATTAACTGCCCCAGAAGGAGTCACTATCGATAATTTAACTGCAAGCTTGGTCAACAATCGACTAAACCTTCGCTGGTAAAATTCATCGATTTGGTATCGCAGCAAGCGATGAGATCTCTTGAACCATTCTCTCAAGTGCCATCTGTGCTGCTTGTTGATGTTGGGCGCCCATTTCGTCTCTGCTGTATCTTGCCATCTCAAACATATTGTCAAGTGCAGTTAAAGCATCATCCGAGATTTGTGGCATAGCTTGTCGTATCGCAACTTCAAATTCTCTTACAGTCTCGAAATCTCTTCGCAAGAATCCATTCTGTTGCAATACAGAACACATGTTTTGATAGCATGTGAAGATAGTCTCCCTAATCGAATCCCCTGCTGCAAGTAACTCTGCTGTGTAGGCAAATACTTCAGCTGCCTCTTGTAATAGTTCATTCTTAGTCCTCATACGATAGGTTACAATTCCAGCAGTAACCAAAGCAATTACTAGTAGAATTACCACATATGCCCAAGTAGGCACAGTCGATTCTTCCTCATCGAATTTGTATTTTGGACTGAATTCATTTGATGTTCTGAGTCTGTCTCTTATACACATCTCCGAGCCCACGAGACCGCTGATAAT
>CAXHFO010000212.1:0-2866 GCA_964015895.1 uncultured Candidatus Poseidoniales archaeon | reverse complement strand
GCATCTGATGCATCATCTTTATCCATGCCTTCCATCGAGTAACCTCTACCGTCAATTGCCGTGGAATTTATCCATTCTGAGAATATATCTTCGTGGACATCGGGTATTCCATCACCATCTGAGTCGGTAGTTGGAGGTCGTTCTTGATTGGTATCATCAGGATGGACATTTGATACAGGAGAAATCGCAGGGAATTGTGACATAAATAGCAGACTGATAACCACTGCCAAAGTAGTAAGTAGTGTAGATTGACTTCGACGCATGCCTTCACCTGTCACGAAGTATAGCCTTCGCATTTCCTGTCTCGCCAATTACACTTAAGAGTATGATGGAGTGATGTTCCGACATTGACTCAATTGGAGAAGTAAAAAATAGGTCAAATTCAACTTAATTTTAGATTTGCAAGCGGTTGGTTCAAGACCTTTCCGCGACCGGGGATAACTATTACCATGACTTTGCGAATTACTCACCTAGGAACTGGTAGCCGAGGTAACTCAACGCTGCTTGAAACTAGCGAAGTTAAGGTATTGATTGATCAGGGATTCAGCGGTGCTCAATTGCAAAAGCGATTAGCTATGATTAACATCACTCCTGAAGAAATTGATTGCGCGCTAATAAGCCACCACCATGGAGACCATGGTGGTGGAGCAAATATCGCTCAACGTAAATGGGGTATGCAAATTTTGGCCAATGAAAGAACTGCTCAAGAATTAGACTTAGACCCAGAGCTAACTTCATATTTTGGATCTTTAGATGTCATTAGAATTGGTGATGAATTATCAATCCTTACCGTGCCAGTACCCCATTCAAGTTCCGAGAATGTTGCCTTCGTGGCCAGTTATGGGGGAGAAAGAGCAGCAATAATTACTGATTTAGGTTCTTGGACAGATGAATTGATCAAGCATGTTTATGGTTGTGAACACATTTCCGTTGAAGCTAACTATGATGAACAGAAATTAAACTCAGGGCCATATCCATATTCATTAAAGGAGAGAATTAGTGGTAGGGAAGGCCATTTATCAAATAGTCAAACCGGACAATTTCTCGCTGAAGTCTGTACCAATATGACGCGAAATGTAGTACTAACGCACTTGAGCGAAAAAAATAATTCGCCACATCTTGCTGAATCTACTGTGCTATACTACATCTCAGAAATCTTTGATGGTGATATTTACATTTCATCACAAGATGGACCAGAAATGACCCACTACATTGGAGAAAGTGACTCAAAAAATATTAAACCCACTAAACTAAATCAAGTCAAGATTGACTGAAATTAACTCAGATTTAGGTCAATACCTAAATGATACCTAAGTGTGAGAGGTTTGTGCCAACTAGCGGACGCTACATCTCACGACCCCGAAGGAGGGAAAATGAAGATGGCGTAAGCGAGGTCCTCGGCGTGATAATGATGCTCGCCATGGTTGTTACAATCATGGGTGGTGTGTGGGTATTTTTGAACCCATACATTTCTGATTTTGAAGATAATACCAACTGGAACGCGGCAAATGGTATAGCTGATCGCTTAGAAGATAGGATTGATGTCGCCTCAGATGCACCAGAGGGAACCGGTATTCGTCATAATTTACAAATGAGGACTTCACTTTTACAAGGAGTTAGTAACCTTGAACATTGGACAATAAGTGCTGATTTAACACCATATGAGGTAGTTAATATCGGACAGTATAGTAATAATTCGTTTGTTATAACTAGCACCAACGGGACAGCATCAAAAGTCACTATCACTACAAAGGATAGCGAATTCACTCATCTAATAGACTTAAACAGCGGATTAGTCGAACATAATATGCAATTAGGTGAGTGGTATATTATCACCATTTTTAATGACAATGACGACCCAATTCATCGCAGCGTTAAATATTCATTATCTGGACTTCGTCTAATCACTAGTTTAGGAAACGGCGAGCATGAAATATATCTTATCAATAACGCTAGAATAGAACACTTTGCTGATTCAGCCTGGGAAATTAGCCAGTTTCCACGGATTGAATTCGATGAGCTTGCGACTGGAGGTATACGTCTATCAATGGTACTAACAAACGTGGTGGTAAATGGAAGTTTAGGGAATGCAAACCAACTTGGCATTGATATAATTTCAGCCGGCTCATTAAACCCATTTTCCGGAGAGTGCTTCAACATTAGATATACCACTACAAACTCTGTATCTCCCGTTATTAGCCCCCAATATGATAATTTATGGTTAAATTCATACTCATTAAACAGGGCATCAGGTACGCTTGATTCCTATGTCGGATTATCGCCATTTGAACGGGCAAGTGGGATTGATGGAATTAGTGTACATTCTCTAGGTCAGTCGGTATTCTTTGATGTAACTATTAATCAGGTGGTTTTGGAGAGATGAAACAGAATCTAACCAGAAATGAAGAATCTGTATCAGCAGCTATTGCTACAGTATTATTATTTGGCGGAGTTGTTTCAATTATCGGTTTGATGTTGGTTTCAATGCTACCAATAATTGAAGAATTAGAGGGTTCCATAGAACGAGATGACATGTCCTCACAAATGATGATATTATCACAACAAACTGAAATTTTAAGCGAACATGGAATGCCTGGCGACTCTACTGAAATAGATCTCATACCAATTGATGGAACCCTTTCATGGGACACAACCAGGGGAGGTATGTGGTACTCATCAACATGGAATAGCGACACCACATTTAGAATTAAAGGAGTATTGAACTTTGATGACACAATACAGATAAAACATCCCGAAAGTAAGACCACCTCAGTTTGTTTTGATGACCTTCGACTAGGCCCGACAAAGCCATTCATATATTCTATCCCTGTCTCTTATACACATCTCCGAGCCCACGAGACCGCTG
>CAXHFO010000211.1:0-2902 GCA_964015895.1 uncultured Candidatus Poseidoniales archaeon | reverse complement strand
ACTCTTCTTCGACAGTATTGGCCATCATCATAGCAACAGACCTAGTTCGCTCATTTTCATCCAGTATAAGTCGAGCAATAATGATGATTGGAGCACCAATTATCGCACCAGCAATCCCCCAAACTTGAGAAAATAGCATTACTGTTAGCAGTAACACGAACGGAGAAATACCAATTTTTGCGCCAGAAAGATTTGGCTCCACAAAAGATCCAAACACTTGCTGATTGCCAATTAACATCGCTAACATCAACACTGCAGTTAACGGCTCGAGCATTATGAAGCCGATTAAAACCGGGGGAATAGTGGCCAAAAGCGCCCCAAGTATTGGGATGAAATCAAGTAAGAAACACAGGATTCCAAATAGGAACCAACCCGGTAAATCAAAGCCAATTGGAGAGATTATAATTGTCATCACCAATGCTTGTCCAGCACTGCAAGTTACCTTTGACACCACGTAAGCGGTGATTGATTCGGTTGATTCGCTAACTATTTTCTTGGCTCTGTCATACGAATTTGGAAAAGCCGCACCGAATCTCTGAGCAATTGTGTGCTCTTCTAAGACAATGAATAAGAGGAAAATCAGGACCGTTACCATTGTGGTAAAGAAGCCACCAAGTGATCCAAGTATCGCCAAAACAAATGTCTCGATATTACTTGGTGAAGCGAGTTCTGTAACTAAATCGGCATCGGAAAAGATCGCTTCAAGCCCGTACAAATCTGCATCTGCATACTTGGCACGCTTCTCTTCAAACGCGGCGGTTATCTCTGGCACTTCGTCAATGAATTGTGATAAATTATCATACAAGAAAATAGAAATGAAATATATTGTTACAATAAAAGTTAAAATTACTGTCCCATAAGAAACAAAACGGTTGTTTACCTTTTGATAAATCAGTTGTTCTGGAGGTTTAATCAAGAAATATAACAAAATTGCAATCGCAAGCGGCATCAATATCGATTGAAGATGAATTAGGGCTAAATACACAACTAAGGCGACTATCGCAACGCTAGCTGCGGTAGTTCTTTTGGAATCGATGCCTACCTTGGAGAATTCTTGCATAACCTGTTGATTACCAGTTGCTAATCTAAGTCTTGCCCTGAATTTATAGTCTAAGTATGGTTTTGACTAGGTAAGTTCAATTGCGAAATAACTCAAATCACATTCTTGACTAACTTGACCAAATCCTGTGGACGTCCACAATAATGGCAGCGAAGTTCAAGTGGATCTCTAGAAACTACTTTCATTCGGTGTGGCAGTGGTTCGCGTAGATTGGAAGTAATACAGTTAGACATGGTACATCTAACGACGTTAACCATTTCATCGCCTAAATTAATAATCATTTTTTCCGCAACTGTATACGCTCTAATGATTGCTACATTGGCATCAGGAGCTACTAAAGCTAAACGATCTAATTCTCCTTGTGTTAGTTCTCTGTCTTCCACCTTTATGATATCTTTATTGCCCATTTTCTTGGAAGGAACATTCATCACTAATGAGACGGGTACTGAGGTAGCATCACTTATTCCTAACATATCAAGCACTGCAAGTGCTTGACCTTGTGGAATATGGTCAATTACCGTGCCATTTCTAATTGCAGTTACTCTTCTCATACTGTGTTCATTTGACATTACAATGCACCTCCTGCTTTTTCGACATCCGCAGGAACTTGAACTCCTAGTAATTTGCAAAGCAAAGCCATTCTTGCTACTACGCCATTGAACGCTTGCTCGAAATACCTAGCATGTCTGGTGGTATCAACGGATGGATGAATCTCATCAACCCTAGGCAGAGGATGCATGATAATCATTCCAGCCTTTACATCTGACAAATCATTAGCATGTAACTTGTAAGCACCAGCCACCTTAGCATATTCATCCTCGTCAGAAAAGCGTTCTTTTTGAATACGAGTCATATATACTACATCAGCATCTTCCATCATTGAATAAAGGTCTTCTGTTTCGGTGATGTCGCCGCCATGAGCTTTTAGATCCGAAACAATCTCTGCTGGCATTTTGAGAATGTCTGGGCTAGCAAATACCAATTCACAACCAAATCTAGTCAAAGCATGTGATAGTGAATGAACGGTCCTACCAAAACGTAAATCTCCGGCAAGGATAACTTTCAATCCATCCAACTTTCCATGCGCTTGTTTGATAGTGAATAGGTCAAGCATAGTCTGAGTTGGATGATGTCCTGCACCATCACCGCCATTGAGAATTGGCACTCTTGCTGAATCTTGTGCATATTGTGCAGCGCCTTGTCTTGGATGGCGCATGGCGATAATATCAGTGTAGCCGTCAACCATTTGAATGGTGTCGAATAATGTCTCGCCTTTCACCACTGAAGAGGTTTTTACATCGCCTAGATTAACCACGTCGCCACCTAAACGTTTCATCGCCGTCTCGAATGACATTCTAGTGCGAGTACTAGGTTCAAAAAATAAATTCCCTAGAATTCTGCCTTGAAGTAACGGCAAATACAACTCACCACGAGCAACTGGCAGGAGTCTATCGGCGTCTTCAAGAATTTCTAATATCTCTTCATTGGTCAAATCATCCATGGTAATTAGTCCGGTCACAGTCTTCCCTCCGGTGACAACGATAGCAGCAAACTCATGAACATTGTCTTTGAAAATCAATAATTTAACGCGGCATGAATTTTCTAAGGGGATAGTATATGTTTGAGTTCCAATGTGGCATAACATGGATGCGTGGGCTGATGTGGAAAGCGCAATCCAAGCAGCGGTTAAGCAAAGAAACGACCGTTTAGAGAAATTAGTCGCTATATCCGCCATATCAATACTATTGGGGGCTATTTGGCTTGTTTGGCCGACTTTATCGGCAGCGGCCAAAGGAGAGGGAGGCCTTCTAACCGGACTTGGCATGCCGATTCTGATTTTGG
>CAXHFO010000210.1:0-2903 GCA_964015895.1 uncultured Candidatus Poseidoniales archaeon | reverse complement strand
CCTGTTACGTCCCATTCCATGTTTGCTTCAACGTCTTGTTCATCATCGACATAAGATGCTAGATCAAGTGATACTGCTCCAGTGTCTTCATCCACAGTGATGTCTCTCAAATCAGAGGTGATTTCTGGACAAGCCCTCAGTATGTCAAAGGTTAGAGTCTTTGTTACATCCATAGTAACTGCAGATTCTTCTGCCCAGTCAAAGTCACAAGTGTGTCTTGCTTCAGCAGCAGTCTTTACCATTACGTCATATGTGTACGGTGTTGTTGGAACATTCGTGAATTCGAATGACCTGTGTATTAGTACTTCATTTGACAAGGTACCGTCGGCCAAATCTAGTTTGTTTAGAACTAGTTCGTAACTTCCGTCTAATGTTTCTGCGCCTGTCCCTACTACAGTTTGTGTAGGGCTAACTGCGGATACATCATTTGTTCCGGTCATTTGGACAGTAGAAACAATATTCATAGTGTCAACTGATGAACCTCCCAATGCTGAGATTGGCACTGATAATTCCAGGAATGCACCTTCAGCACTAATAACAGCGGCTGATGGGTCAAGAACCCATGATGGAGCATTGTAATAATATACACTAGATCCTTGTGCATTTACTACTATCGCATAATCAGCAGGATATGGTAATGTGTGAACATCGTTGTATCCTGTTGTACTTCCAGCGTTATCGTTGCTATCTACATAAACGTAAACATCACTAGTGGCTGTACTGACACTGTCAAATCCAAACACTAAGTTTGTACCGTCTACTGCAAGGTACATTGGTCCGCCAATGCTTCCTGGCATTGCATATCCAGATGGATTCAGAGTATTACCTCCAACCCAATCCTCACCAGCACCATCTACGAGGATTGAAGTCCCGAAGATTGGTGAGTTATATGCAGTGTAGTCCAAGTCAGCCATAACTGAAACACCAACTTGAGAAGTCGGGTCGGCTCCTAGATGATCAACATCTAAGTTCAACCAGTTAGCTTCATCAACAATTGAAGTTGAATCAACTAACATCAAAGTCTCGTCAAGAGGATAATCAATAACAGTCAATCTTGTATCAGTTTGTGCATCGATTTGCGTTGTAACAGAAGAAGTTTCAGTCAATGATTGTACATTTCCTGTAACTCCCTCTAGCACCATACCAACAGTAGAATCAACATTTCCAGCATCCCACAATATTTCAGAATTCTTAGCATGAAGACCAACATTTCCTGTTACATCCATTGGGTAGAACCAACCGTATTGGCTGTTCTCAACCATGATTCCAGTACCAGTTGCTCCACCGTCAAATGTTGCGTCTATCACGCTGACATCGATTCCGTCAGTGTGAACACCCATTCCACCAGCACCAGCGGTAATTGTAGCACCGTTGGTAATAGTCAAGGTACCTCCACCTGCTTTATACAATCCAGTTTCAAAGCCAGAGATAGTTGTTCCATCTAATGATAGATCTACATTGAATGTGTTATCATCATTGTAACCAATAGAACTGGCAACGTTTGAGCCTGTAAAGGTAGAACCTTGGTCAGACCATGCACAACCGTTGTTGAATACGGCGTTTTGGCCGATATCGATAGTATTACTTTGAGTTGCTATTGTGTAGTCTAGAACGTCACAGTTAGATAGGTACAGACCAACAGCATTTGGATTATTGTTGGTACTATCGAAGTTAATATCGTTGTTCCAAATCTTAGGTCCAGTCCATGAATTATCAACAGCTTGTGCTTCTTGTATTTGCAGAACTAGTTCTCCACACCATGATGAACAGTCGATTTCAAATCTCATAGCATCTCCAGCATTTAGTGTCACTGTAAGAGGTTGTGAGTAACTACCTGCAGTAAATGGGATTCTTGGATAAGCCGTGTTAGTGACATATCCTCCTATCTGACCGACAGTGGTTCCAATTCCACCACCGGTGTTGCCAGCTTGTGGTGGAGTACCGGTTGTAGTAACTGACCATGTACCGATTGCGGCAGTTTGGGCTCTAATCCAACCACCGTCAAAACCGTCGCCGTAAATGTCAATACCAACCAATTCGTAATCAACTGGGTCAGCACCGTTGTTTTCGATGATTACACCGTCCATAGTATTAGAATAACCATTGTTCGCATAGTTGACACTCCAAGAATATCCAGTGTAATAACTTGTAGGTTCGGTTGTCAATAATCCAGCAACTCCAGGATCCCAGTATTGTACAGGATTGGTATTAACCCCGCCTCCTGACCAGGAGCCTGCTGCTGCAGAAATAATTTCAAAGCCGCCGCCATTTGCACCATCTCCATAGCTATCTTGTAAGTTGAAGCTATATACTCCTGGTATGTCAAATATAACCGGACTTGGCGTACCGGAATCATGAGATGTAGAACCGTCGTTATTGTCTGGGTTCCAGTTTCCAATCACATTGTTTGGATCTTTCCAATTTATTGACAATTCGCTTGGGTAAGAACCGCCTTCGTGCATTCTAATGACCAACTCATCTCCAGCAGCTAGTACTGTAGTTACGTCTGGTGATGTACAGTCATATATTCCGTAATAATAGTAAGAATACGAATAAGGACATGTGTCACCATTCCAAGTGATGAATGAAACTCCATCATCAGGTTGAGGCGAACTTACACCTGCCACAACAGTTTCAACTATCTCACCAGGCTTTTCTAGTGAGTTGGCATAAATTGCATAAGTTCCAGCATCATTGATGGTGTTACCGATAGCATCGATATCTCCACCAGACGCCCTGATAGCAATATTATCTTGGTTGTTGAAAACGTTATTTTCTATATCCACATATTCTGTATCATCCGTGTAAACTCCAAAACTACCTCCGTTGAAGGTGTTGCCTGAAATCATTGGCATAACTGAAGAATCATCCATATATCTTACGTGCAAACATGTATTACAGGT
>CAXHFO010000209.1:0-2968 GCA_964015895.1 uncultured Candidatus Poseidoniales archaeon | reverse complement strand
ACACTCGAACCTTCGTCGGCAGCGTCAGATGTGTATAAGAGACAGGTTCCATATTATCACATCACTGGATACCTAAGGATGGCAGCTAAGCCGCCAAAACCTTGCAATAATTGTGAACCCTCTTCGGTATCTGTTGAAACAAAAGCAACATTGGAATTACCCTTTCCAGCTAGTGTGCTAAGCTCGTCAATCAGCGACACACTGCTCATTTCTTTGATATCCTTACTATTGCATTCTTTACATTTAGGTAATTCATCAGTTCTCGAAAGGGAAACTTTCCAAGTATGATTGCATTCACTACATGCTAAATCAACAGAATTTTTTCTCATACCTTCTGAAATTAGTAATGTATCCACTGCACCCATATCCAGTGCTTTATTTATCATCATTTCACCATAAGTTGCTTTTGGTGCTGGCTTGACGAGTTCTTCTAAGAAGCGATTCATCAACTGCCTTTCAGCGTCCAGTTCAATTTCTCCCATTAAATTTCCAGCATTATCGACTAATTCTCTGACACCACTTTCGTTTGAGTATCCAACATCAAATGTCGTGCTAGCGATTTTTTTAGCTATTTCATGATGAAAATATTCGTTTTTCACTACGAAATCCTTGGTAGCTCCCGGGCCTCCAATAATAACTGCTGCTATATTTTCTAAATTTGGCAACCAATACGAGCATGCATGTTCTGTTGCCCGTTTGAAAAAGTTGTGAGCAGCCTCCTCAATAAGTCGCTCGAATCTTTGCGCAGACTGCCCTCCCTGCCGGTGTTTGCCCATGATATTAGAGACTAGATGTTCTTGAACATGGATTCTCTTTCCCGATGCGATACCATATGCGGCTTCTGCTCTATCAATAACGAATAAAGCATAGGATTTTTTGTCGACTAACATATCTTCAAGTTGGGTTAATTCAAAGGTTGAATCACATCTATATCTAAATGATATTAGTGGCTGTGGAGGGTCTTTGACAACAATATTCACCATCCGATTTTTATTATTTCCGATGATTATTGAACCTACAAATAGAGCTAAACCATTCTCACCTGGGGTTTTAAATCTATTAAGAGTTGATATTGCTGACTCAATCGCTCCTTGAACATTTTTACGGGTCCCTTTAGATTTGATATTTGCCGCTTGTCCGTGTTCGTTTTGCAGCATTGATCTAGCATCAGAAACCTGTCTGTCTGGTGGGATAATGATGGTCACTAATTCAGTGCCAAAGCCTTTCATTTCCCTTAATTCTTCAAGAGCAATCTTTAGTTTAAGCCGTTTTGTCGCGATATCGACGTCACTTGACACGATGACTCCTCCATATGCAGGGCGGTAGATGTAGCACTTGAAGCCTCCCACTGTCGAGCAATCCAAATCACTCGAATAAAGAAAATACATTCAGTTTTTTTATGGTATAGTCTAAATGCTGAAACCATGAGGGTTAGACATGAGAACTCCTCAAGTCGTAGCCTTAGGTGGCAGCCTACTACGCCCTGAAGAATTGGACAATAGAAAGATGTGGTTAGGTAAATTACGTCAACTCGCAGTTCATATAGAAGGTAATTCAAGAAAATTAGGTATTGTTGTAGGGGGCGGTCTTCCGGCCAGAGAAGGGATTGAATTAGCCAAGAATATGATTTCAAACCCTGATAGGCTCGATGAAGTTGGAATTGCCGCCACAAGACTTAACGCCACGATAATTCAGCAAATATTTCTAGATATGGGTTGCAATGTTGCTTTGTCAATTCCGGTATCAACCAAAGAGGCTGCAGATTTACTCGAGCAACACAATATCGTGGTTATGGGTGGAACTACCCCTGGTCATACAACAGATGCAGTGGCGGTTTCTTTTGCTAGAGATTGTGGGGCTAATGATTGTATAATCGCGACCAATGTCAGTCACATTTTCAATAAAGACCCAAGGACTAATGATGATGCAGAGCCTTTCTTTGAAATGAAAATAGCCGATCTGGTTGGATTAACAGGTGCCGAACGTCTCAAGCCTGGGCAATCTGCGGTAGTTGATCCCATTGCAGTTGGTATTGCGCAACGATTTAACATAAATATTGCAGTACTCGATGGCAGAGATTTAGACCTGGTAGAATCTGCATTAGATGGTAAAGATTTTGTTGGAACAATAGTAAGGAGTTGATTACTTGGTAGACGTAAAGAAGATAAAAGAAAATGTATCAAGAGTAACTAACAAAATATCTGGTGGTAAAGTAGCCCCTCACAAACATTGTCGAGTATGCCAAAAAGCTATTCCAGTAAACTCGGAACCTCGTGTTTGTAAGGCAGTAGAGTGTCAAGAACAAAATGACCGAGATAAACGCAATGAGAAGCAAATGAGAATATGGATGTTCATATTCTTCGGAATATTTGCTTTCATATTCCTGACATCGATTTTACGTCAAGTGGTTTGAGATTATTCTTCGGTATTATTTTGACCAATTAGGTTCTCTGCGTTTTCTTTAGCCATTCTTTCTGCTCCGGCAGATTTTAGTTTATCTCCAAGCTTGAATAATGCTTCAACAGCCTCATCAATTGATTTATTTTGTTTTAGGAAACGAATTGTTGGCCATCCACAATCGATTATCTCAGGGTCAACAGTATTCTCTTCAATCCATGCTGAACAGGCAGTGCCGTGACATAAGGCACTAAAATTGTCGGTGTCGATCCAAAACGTTCTTCGTGAGCATACTGGACAATCTTTACATTCCATGCTCGAAAGCACAGTCATCGCTTCTTCTCCAACAATATCAACATCCCAAACAACAACACTACATTTTGTCAGTAACATTTGTTCACTCTTGTTCAGAAATGTTCTAAGAACTTGCCATGCGACCTCTTCGGTGCTAAAGCAGCCTAGGCTCAATGTGTTACCATCCTCTTCGGTGACAGACGGAACAAATACCCTAGTGATACTCTCGCCCATGCTAGTCCATATAGATTCAATCTTTGAATTCTCTTGTCAATAT
>CAXHFO010000208.1:0-2991 GCA_964015895.1 uncultured Candidatus Poseidoniales archaeon | reverse complement strand
CGGCCGTCCTGCCCGTGCCGAGGTCAATCGCTGTGGATGAAGGTGCGTTGGTGTCTGTGTTGGTTCCACCATCTCCCAACTGTCCGAATTGGTCTGACCCCCAGCACTTCAAATCGCCGTTGTCAAGGATGGCGCAGGTGTGGTAATGCCCAGCAGAAACCGCAACGGCCGTTCGGCCCGTGCCGAGGTCAATCGCTGTGGATGAAGGTGCGTTGGTGTCGGTTGGATTGCTGCTGGTCCATAATTGACCACCATCGCCCAACTCTCCGTGGTAATCATACCCCCAGCACTTCAAATCGCCGTTATCAAGGATGGCGCAGGTGTGGTAATATCCAGCAGAAACCGCAACGGCCGTTCGGCCTGTGCCGAGGTCAATCGCTGTGGATGAAGGTGCATTGGTGTCCGTGTTGGTTCCAATATCGCCCAACTGTCCTACCCCGTCACTTCCCCAACACTTCAGGTCGCCGTTGTCAAGAATGGCGCAGGTGTGCTGATATCCAGCAGACACCTTGTCGTTCGAATAAGCAAAGGACGAGCCAGAACCTCCAGTCTCCATAACCGGTGTTTCCTCATCAAAAGAATCATTACCGGCTGTTGGACTATTTATCAGGTCTAAGTACCCGACTTGGGTCATGATTATCATAATCATAATCAAAAACGCTGATTTTACAGTATTACCATGGCTTGCGCTACGCTGCATAGTCTTTGTTAATCGAATGAGGCTAATATACACTACACCTTTCATGAAAGGTTAGTTTGTGAGTCAGTATTAAGCAGCTGCATCAAACATATTGATAACAGTCTCAAGCCGTCTTGCTTCTTCTTCAAGATCAGCTCGCTTCTTCTTATCCATGTTAACGTCTTTGAGTTCTTCTTGAATGCCCTCAAGTAGAGCCTTAGTTTCCTCACGCTCTTCCAAGTGCTTCTGCTCTTCTTTCTCCATCTTCTTAGTTGCAGCAGCCTGCTTTCTAGTTGAGGCTTGAGTGTAGATACTTTCAGTCAACTCAACCGAGGTTGGGTAAGGAATATTGATGCCTTCATCGCTAAATGTACTGTCAATTGTTCTAAGCAACCAGTCTCTAGCCAGCCACTCATCTGAGTAGTCATTGACCCAACCAAATAGGCGGAAAACTTTGGCAAAGTCACCAAGTTCAGTCAACAAAACCTGTGGTTTTGGCTCATCAATAACGTATTCACAATCTCTGGCAATCTTGACCATGGTTAGTTTAACGTGTTCGGTACTCTCACGGTAATCAACACCTACATCGATAACAATAGAGATACGACGAGCCATTCCGTCACCGCCACCACGAGCATGGTTAACTATCGTGGAGGAAACCAATGTATTGTTTGGTATAACCACTAACCGCTCATCTCGGTCTAGAACTTTGGTTGAAAGAATACCAGTACCGACAACTGAACCCCATGTACCATCAACTTCAATTCGATCACCGATTTCAAACGGTCGGTCAATTGCGAGTAAGAAAGAGTTGATTATGTTACCAAGAGTTTGTTGAACTGCTAAACCAATAATTAGCGAAAATACCGCCAGAGATGCGAGAACTCCAAATAATTCAACACCGATTTCGGTAAGGGCTAGATACATACCGCCAAACCAGACAACGAACCTGAGGGTGAAAGTAATCAATGGATTACTGCCTGAAACAGTTACACTAGACTTCTCGGTGAAGCGGTCCATTACCATCGGGATAATGTGTTTAATTGACACACTGGCAATAGAGGTTGCAGTTAGGATGTAAATAGCCGAGAAGTATGATGAAATATCGTCATTAAACGATGCTTGATCTGATACCCACATTAGCGACAATTGGGCGGCACCAACAAACAAGAAGAAGTATGCACGGTTAGCAATAGGACGGTGTAATTTATCGTCCCATGCGGTATCTGTTGACATTACAACTCGACCCCAAGGTCTGACTACTGCGTATTTGATGATGTAATAGCCAATTGCGGTAAAGACAAAACTCAGTAACACCTTGAAAGCAGGATTTAATTCGTTTAGCACATCTATTTGTTCATTGACAGAATTCGTGACGTCATCAACTATACCCATCGGCCTCACCAGTCTATAGCCACAAAAGTTCTATTTTTGAGCCTTGCGCCTATATTTTATTAGTAATTCAACCACAAATGACACACTGAGCGGCTGAGGACAAAGATATTTGTAATTTGAAATCATAGTGGAAAAACCCGGTTATGAACGGTGATTTCCCTTGTTTTCACCTTTACCGCATAATAACCTATCCCATTACCTTGATATTACAACGATTAAGCGATTATTTGTTGGTCGCATGGTTTCACAGGACTTGAGATATTTACAACTCCAAGTCAATCCAGATCAGGCGACAATGTTATCTGGTGCAGGTTTACTGGAAAATTTCACATTAGTAGAATTAATCTCGATCTTATCGACTTATGAAGAGGCTTCAGAATATATTTTTTCTCTTAAATATACCAACGAAGAATCTATGCAGTGGTTAGAAAGTGATGAATCATTTGAAATTACCGGCATTATTGAACAACAGCCAGGATACAGTTTAGTTAGTGTCAAAGCGCATGGCACAATCTCAATGCTAATCCATAATAATCCGGAAATATGGGTACAAACACCAACAATCATCTCTAATACCAATGGCCTTTTTATGACGATTCAAGGCACGACAAAAGGATTGAAGAGGTTTAGAGATGAAATTGGCAACATCTTACCCCCTTCGATTAAAATTCGCATCAGTAAAGATCTCAAGGCAGATTGGATAGCAGCACCTCAATTACCAACTCGAAGAAAAGAAGTCATGGAACTTGCCGTTAAACTCGGATATTATAGCACTCCAAGAAGATGCACTCAACGGGATTTAGCTGATGCGCTAGGAGTACGGCAAGGTACTATTGCTGAACACTTACAATCAGCTGAAGGTATGATTATTCAATCATGGGCAGACCAAGCACAGTAATTGTCTCCCTTGGCAGCCA
>CAXHFO010000207.1:0-3007 GCA_964015895.1 uncultured Candidatus Poseidoniales archaeon | reverse complement strand
GGGGATGTTTGATCACTGTTTGGACCGCCGGTGCCCAACATCCCAAACGCATCGCTCCCCCAGCACATCAAAGAACCGTTATCAAGAATTGCGCAGGTTTGCAAACGACCAGGAGAAACCGCAACGGCGGTACGTCCGTAAGGAAGGTTGACGTAAACAGGTTCATGTTGGTTAGCATCGTCACCATTTCCGAGTCGTCCGGTCCCGCCCATGCCCCAACACATCAAAGAACCGTTGTCAAGAATTGCGCAGGTGTGGGCCCAGAAACCGCTGATCTCAACCGCAGTCCGGCCGGTAGGAAGGTCGACTAAAACAGGTTCATCTTGGTCGGTGGTCGTTGTTGCACCGTTGCCCAACTGCCCTTGTCCATCACCCCCCCAACACATCACTGAACCGCTGTCAAGAAGAACACAGGTGTGTTCCATTCCAGCAACAATTGAAACGCCTTTTTGGCCGGTGGGCAGGTTTACGTAAACAGGTTCAGCTTGGTTGGAGGTCGTTGCACCGTTGCCCAACTGACCCTTGTTATCCAACCCCCAGCACATCACTGAACCATCGTTAAGAATGGCGCAACCGTGATTTCTTCCAACAGAGATCTTGTTGTTGACATATTCAGATGACTGGAAATTACTGCTTCCTGAACCCCAATCGTAAGTCATCAAAGGTGGTGCGTTAACTGAAATTGTCAGTGTTGTGGTATCAGAACCATGTGCATTGTATGCTGTAATGGTGTAGACTGCCGATGAAGAGATTTCAGTTGGTGTCCCCGAGATAGTCCCGTCGGCTAAATTCAAACTTAATCCGTTTGGTAGGTCAGGGCTTACTGAATATCCAAAAGAATCTGTGCCGATGTAAGTTAAACTCGAGGTTGCCCAATCGGTGAATGTAATATGTACGGTATCATCATTCTGGTTAACAGCAATTGAGTTCCTCCAACCAACCATACCCGATGATAAAAGTGTAACATTCGACCAGGATGATGTAGAAGTACATGATGAAAAGCATTTGGCATACTTTATGTCGTAATCGGGTTGATTCGCGAAATATGATACATGTATACCATTATTGGAGTCAACGCCGATAGAGTTGGGAGCACCGACATCACTAGCTGATTCAATGGTTGTAACCGACCAGGAAGATGCAGAAGAACATGATGATTCACACATGCTGTAAAAGAGATCTCTAAGGTCTTGGTCATAGAAAGCCATGTGCAATACATCGTTTGAGTCGACGGTCAAAGAGTGCCATTGGATAGAATCCTCAGGAGCATTTAGGTTTGTAATGGCCCATGAAGAGGCTGTTGTACACGGTAGAGTACAGGTGGCATAATATTGGTTAGAATTGCCCGAGCCGGTGAACTGCGTAATCGCACTGCTGTAAACAATGTGTAAATCATTATTAGAATCAATTGTCATCGAGGTATATTCGCCAATATCACCATTATCATCAACAGTAATGCTAGACCATGAAGCGACTGTTGTACACAATGAAGTACATGTAGCATATTTTAGAGCCTTATTGGCACTAGAGGAATCATAGTAGGAAATGTGTAAGTTATCATTTGAATCAATTGCAATCGAGTTGTATTGTCCTACATCACCTGAGTTGTCAATGATAATAGTTGACCATGATGATGGAGTTCCACAGAAAGAAACACAAGAAGAATACATGAGGTTCCTGACACCAGTTCCTTCAGGGTTAAGATAACCAAAGTAAGCAATGTGAATTACCTCATTTGAATCAATAGCAAGGGAGTTTTGGCCGCCAACATCATTAGCAGAAACAAGAGATATTTCGACCCAAGCCCCACTACTATCGGAAATATATTTGAGATTCCCATTTGCAGGATCGTAAATAGATATGTGGTTATCTCCATTCGAATCAAGGGCAAGTGAGTGGGGATGGATTCCCCCCGCAGTTATGGACGATATGACTTGAGGTTCAAGCGCTCCACCGGAATTAGTCGGCGTTATTGGGGTCATGGTTTGGTTGTTGGAAAGATCGAGTATACTTGAGGAATAGGTAATCGAAGGTGCGCTTGAGTACATGGGATTGTTTAGCTCTTCAAGTTCGCTTTCACCGTCTTCAGCAAGCCAAGGGGCTTTGTTCAATTCCATAAGGCCAACAGAAAGGGACATGGAGACCATTAACACGGCAAGAAGGACTGATTTTAGAGATTTTAATCCTAAACTACTTCTGGAATTTGCATCATATGTGAAACTCATGCTCGCGCTAACTACGAACTGCTTATCATAGTTAACCCTATAATTTCCTAAAATGCAGGTTAAATTTAGTACACTTTTTAGCCGAATTCAACCGTTGATTTAGTGGGCTAAAACTAAACAAAAACTGCGATATAAGTTGACATTTTTTATTAACTTATTTAATCGGAAACATGCATTTGTTGAAACTGAAGGCATTAACAAATAATCTTCTAACCAGCAGATAATACAGAAAAACTATACCACGCACCCACTTTTTATCACTCATGCCGTGGGATTCTTTAGCATACTTGCTGATACTACTTCTCGCTGGTTTGATTACTCCAGGACCAAATAATATTACCTGTACAGTTCATGCAGTTGTCCACGGTAAAAAGAGCAACATTCCGCTCATTGCAGGAATGGCAGTGGGTTTTATTTCCATACATTTTGTTTGCGGTTTCGCTGTTGATTATTTTGAAGAAGATAGCCCTGTAGGAGTGGCGATAAATCTTATTGGATCATTATTTATGTTCCTAATTGCCTTTGCCATATTATATCTTGGACGCTCCAAGAAAATCCAAAGTTTCCCTGAAGTGGTGCCAAAAGTTGGTTTCAAAACCGGTGTGCTAATGCAATATGTTAATGGCAAGGAATGGGCTATGGTATTCATGTTAATGTCTAAATTTTTGGCAGATTTCGGTGGTGGACTTATGGGGATAGCGATAATATCTACCATTACAACAAGTGGTGGAATTATCGCCATGATTGTTTGGTCCAATCTGGGTGAGAAAATAAAATCTAAA
>CAXHFO010000206.1:0-3038 GCA_964015895.1 uncultured Candidatus Poseidoniales archaeon | reverse complement strand
GCTTTAGGTTCATTGGTAATGTTCGCCCCATCCATCATAGATTGTAACTGAGCTTCGAGGAATTCAGCCTCTTCAATAAGTGGTTGATGCGGTAAGTTGACGGAAGGCAATAAGTTATTCAGATTTTCAATCAGCGTTGCTGCAGCCCTAGCATCCGGGAAGCGAGGGTCGGCTTCAACCATTATCGACATCAAGTCTAGACCTCTACGTCTAGCCTCTCCAAGTATTGAGGCATTAATGCCCTTGATTACTCCTTGTTGTAATAATGGGACTTTCATATCTTCTAATCGCTTTCTACTTTTTTCATTAGCACCGATTCCAACTACATCAATACCTTCAGTGTCTTCATAATCGACTACAGGTTCAGACCCATTCAAATTGCCCTTCATACCAGACTTGGCAAATGCATCGATGACAACTCCAGCAACAATATTTTGCTTTTTTGACCATTCAAACATAGCCCACACTATATCATGCGCTAATGCTTCAGGAACAACCAGTTCACTCATCAGTAGGATTACTTGATCGCATCCTTCAATGGTGCATTTCGGCTTACCAGCATAAGCTCTAATCGGCGGCAACGGAACACCTTTGTCAACCAATGTTAGAGCAGGTAATCTTGCATCAATTACCCCACCAATAAATTCCAGTTCAAGATGCTCTATTAGAAAATGAGCCACGACACTTGATACCATTCCTACACTTGGGAAACAAGCAACAACTAGTGCATTTTCAGTTGATACCTCTGCATTTATCCTTACACTAGGTCCTTCCATAGAGATACCTGTTGGTTCTCGATGTATGAACGCTTCCCTTGTGTGTTGTTGTCGGTGGTTTGATGTTGTTTGAGGTTCACGATTAACCATGGCAGCGGATGGCGTGGAAATTTCTCACATGATTTCCCCCTCCTCATGGAATCGTTTCGAAACCTGCCCCCGCATGTTTTGGTTAAGTAAGCAAAGGCTGCCTCGAAAAGCCGGAATGGCTGCATCTTTGGGTACTGCAGTACATGCTTCTGTGGAGGATTTACTACAGGAAGATTATTCTTTGATTGGTAATTCAGAAGATGGATGGTTGCCTGCAGAAGGGTTGAGATTGCTAAAAGCTCGATGGGAAGAAGAAAAAGCCGTATTCCATGCAACACCGCGGCGCCCACAATGGAAGGAAGATAAGTGGAAAGAGGCAATAAAGCATCAAAAAGGTGCGATTAGGATGTTGCTTGATCATGTCGGAATAAATGGCCTAGATCATGAAAAAATTACAGGTGCACTATGGCGTAAAATTCAATCGATGGCTATTGCAGTCGAGGGTGAATTGAAAACAGAGAATGGCAAGTTGATGGGTAGACTAGATTTACTGATGGCTGATGTTGATTCTTCTGGTAAAATGGTTGGCTGGTTAGTGGCTGATCTAAAGACAGGCAAGGCTCCAAAGGACGAGTTGAAAACTGAGGTAAATAGGCAATTACGCCTGTACAGAGATATAATTAGAGAAAATAATCCAAACGGCCCGCCAATAAGGACCGAAGGATGGTATACCGCTAATTCATCAAAGTGGGTAGCAGTTGGCGAGGATGTTCTTGAAGATGCATACGCCGCGTGGGAAGCAACAGTGCCAACAAAAATTCCCCTCGAGGCAAACATCGGCGATGATTCATGCGGCGGCTTTTGTGACTGGAAAGCTTGGTGTCCACATTGGTGGAATTGGCGACATGAAACCAATACTCTTCACAAGGGAGATTTTTCAGATTCTGTGGTGTTATTACATCATTATGAATCGTCCTCAGGCTCAGCCATCGTCGAATTATGTGAACCAAGGGATGACTCTGGTAGTGTAATTCCAACCGGAATTAGAACTGGAGTTAATTTTGATAATCGCGGCAAAGAAGCGTTAGAGGAGTTACTAGAAACAGGCCATCAAGGCCCAATCTTCTTGGGTTCTGTGATGACTAATCGTCATTCATGGCGCGTAGGGCATTGGTGTGATGTACTGCCTTGGAGCCCAATACCGGATGGGGTTGAATACACTAGATTCTCTTCAAGATAAGTATTCTTTTAACTTAAGTCTAGCATTCTCATCTTCGATGCCGGATGGTGACAATAGCCAATTTATGTATCGTGGATCAATTTTCTTGACTTCCAAAAGATGACGACCTCGGTGACGCCCAAAGGCGATTATGTAGTGGCTATCATCAATTCTAATTTTGCCTAACGAATCCAACATTTCCAAGTCATTCATCCCTCTTCCTAAGGCGGAGTCATCATTCGCAGTTTTACCATGAATCAACCATCTCTCAACTTCTTTTAACGTGCTTCTAAACATCGGGGAATGGTCTACAGTAAGCCGCCAAAATAGCAGTAAAGATGCAGCAGCATCAGCAGCGGCAGTGTGCGCATTTTCTAAAGAAATACCATGTCTACGGCATAGGCTTCCCAAGTTGTGCGGGCGGGACATTTTTACTCTTCGAACAATTTCTAATGTATCCATTATTGCTTTTGGGCGAGGCGGAAGTTTGCCAATTCGTCGGAATTCATTGTCGAGCATTGGCATATCGAACTTGCGAACATTATGTCCAACGATTACCGCACCTTCCACCATTTCATGAATTTGTTCTGCGTAATTTGAGAAATCAGGAAGCCCCTTGACATCGCTGTCAAAAATTCCATGTACGCCACTAGCGCCGCTAGGAATTGCCCGTCGAGGATTAATTAGATGTTCATAATTTACCGGTTCACCTGATGAATCTGAACCCACTAGTGCGATTTGAACAATTCGATCATTATTTGTGGAAATTCCAGTAGTCTCTAAATCGAAGGCCAACACAGTTTCTCCAGCGAGGAATTCATGACCCATAGGACTGAGCAATAGCCGCTACCTATTGAACCTCGCGATGACCATTTTAATACAAAATTAAATGCTACTTACATATCACCTTACTTATGAGCCTCAAAGACAAGGTGCGCGCTTTGTTTGAATCAGACGATGATACGGTCGAACAGGTCGTTGACTCCGATGAAGAATCTCAAGAAGACCAGCAA
>CAXHFO010000205.1:0-3050 GCA_964015895.1 uncultured Candidatus Poseidoniales archaeon | reverse complement strand
GGTGGCATTTATTCTGGAGAATCAAAAGCAACCGTCTTTTTCTCTCATACATTCACCGAGAACACCACTTTCTACTATGCCTGTGAACCACATTTGATGATGAACATGAAAGGTGAAATCATAGTAGGAACCGGAATTGACGCCGATGATGTCAAGGCTGATTATAATGACAAGAGTTCCGAGTCCACTCCAGGGTTCTTACTTGCCACCTCAATCGTTGCCATGGCTGGTGCAATATTGGTGTTATCTAGAAAATCCTGAGTAATAAACGGCAAACACTACAATATAGCCTATTATTACTACAATACTCAACACGATGTTGACTATTGATGCGATATATGCTGCCTGAGCTGTTCCCGAGTCAGGGTGATAAGGATTTAGATCGGTAACTTTCTTGGCTCCAAGAGCGATAATCAATGCCGGGATTGAAAAAATCAGTCCACCACAAGCAAACGACATAATCGCTAGAACTAAAGCAAGTACTGCACTAGTTTGAGGATATATTGCGTGGTGAGTAGCCCCCAGTGGGATGGTGAAATTTTCCTCAGTCACAGTCCCTGTGAGTTTTGCTTCCTCTTCGGCAGTTTCTTGCCAAAAATCCTTGGGTTGTTGTTCAGGCATCATTGGAATCACGTCTATTTTCGGCGACTGCTTTCTGCAATAAAAATTCTATCTGAGCATTGATTGAACGAAAGTCATCGTCTGCCCACTTACGTAGGGTATCATGCAGGGCAGGATCTATCCTGAGGAGAAGTTTCTTTTTCGTCATTTTTACCCTCCTCGAATCATGCTGGTCCTCCATGCTTGATTGGTCTTTTGAATTGCTTACCAAACTAAACTACCTCAAACATAGTAATAAGTGTACAATCTAACAACAATCACTCCCAGAGAAAATATACTGATAAAGATCATAATCCCTAGAGTAAAATAATATGATTTTGGGTACTCTTTCTTGCTTTTCCACCCAATTCCCCTGACATGAGTTCCTTGTCTGAGAAAGGTGTATACAGCATAGCCAGCACAAAAGACTAGCGCAATTATATTGCCAAACAGTGACCAAAGTAATCCAGAATTCAATTAAATCTCCTCACTGGTATAATGAACCAGTATTAACTACCGGAGTAGTATCTGTTTCTGAGCAAAGAACAACTAATAAATTGCTAACCATTGTGGCTTTCTTGTCTTCATCAAGTTCAATTATGCCTTTTACACTAAGCTGGTCTAATGCTAGTTCAACCATGCCAACTGCACCATCGACAATCTCTCTTCTTGCTGCAACTACCGCACTTGCCTGCTGCCTTCGTAGCATTGCTTGAGCGACTTCAGGAGCGTAGGCTAAGTGACTAATTCTAGCCTCCAACACCTCGATTCCTGCTCTGCTAAGCCTTGCTTGAACCGATTCTCTAAGTTCAGTGGCCACCACTTCTTGGTGGCTTGAAAGAGCCACTCCGCCAAGATCTTTTTCTTCAATAATGTCGTATGGATACTTGGTAGCCATTGCTCTTAAAGCCGCCTCACTTTGGATTTGCACATAATTTTCATAATCATCTACTTCGAATAATGCTTCTGCTGCATCAAATACTCGCCATACAACTACTGCTGCTATATCGATTGGGTTGGCATTGACATCATTTACTTTCAACTTTGCCGATTCAAAATTTCTAATTCTGAAAATAACCTTGGTTTTCTCGTATAGTGGATTGACGAACCAGCGGAATCCTTCGGTCTTTACTGAACCGACATATTTACCAAAAAACTGGCATACTGCGGCTTCGTTGGGGTTGATTACCACATAAGAATTCCACATAACAAACCATAGAATCGAAATAATTAGTTGGAGAAGCCCGCCAAGAGCGATACCTATTGGCCCCCCTGCGTACAATACAAAACATAGTAGTCCAACTACTGGAACTACTATCAAGTGGATAAGTAGCCCTAGCCAACCGCTTAAGGATTTAATTTCTATGTCTCTAAATTGTATTTCATTCATTGTTGCTGTTTGTGGGTCCATTGTTTCACCATTTGCTCCCAACATACACACTAGTATAATAGTATCTATATGATATCATAGCAATATTATAATATCGCCGATTATTCGCCGATAACATGAAGTCGATTGGAGAGATAGAAAATGACCTTGCAGAAAAAGTAGAACCAGTTCTTGGGTTCAAGCCATCCTCTAAATTCAAGAGAGGCCCAATTGGTATTATTATCTACATTGTTTGTGGGATTATTGCGCTTATTTCATTGAGAAGTGCAGGCGTCTTTTAGGCCACTTGATGAACAGGAGTTAAACAAATTAAAAAGCCGTGACATTAGTTGAAAATCTAGCCCTAGAAAAGTTCATTCTGGTTGAGAATAAGACCACAACTTAGTAGTCACCAAAGCCATTACTACTATTTTGGCAAAGTCCCAAATCAAGAATGGTTCAACACCCCACTCAAATGCTTGAGCCATGTCAACACCGTAGGATTCTGCTAGCCAAACTGTACCAATTAGGTAGACTGGCAACATTGCTAGTGTCCAGCAGACAATCTGAGCTTTTAGATCTGCAACTCCGGCTGTTCTGGAACGGTCTAACCCTTCAGCAACTAGCGCAGAAGCAATTGGAAAAGAGATTAGATAACCGCCACTAGCAATCAATTTACCGCTATCAAATAGCATATCGCCACCTTCAGCAAACACTGGAGCGCCGATTGCACCGACCAGCAAATATAGACAACCAGATAAGAAAGCATCGTTTCTTCGTAGATATACTCCTGTTGCCAAGACGGCGAAGGTTTGGAAGGTATAAGGTACTGGAGTCCAAGGTACTGTGAAGGCAATTTGCGCACACAGAGCGGTCAATCCAGCAAAAAAGGAAATCGAAATTGCTCTTTCTAAAACTGTTGACTCTTTAGCAGAAAGGGTTTGATGCCATGTTTGGGGTTTGTTCCAATTGAATTCACTGAACATATCGGTTGCTTGAATTGGCGGTTTTTAGTGATTCAGTATAGATTGAGGAACTGTCTCTTATACACATCTCCGAGCCCACGAGACCGCTGATAATC
>CAXHFO010000204.1:0-3082 GCA_964015895.1 uncultured Candidatus Poseidoniales archaeon | reverse complement strand
CTTGGCAAAGCGGTCGAGTAATTGTCGGCCCCAGCGCTTGCCGATTAGATAACCAACATAAGAGCCAGCAACTGAGGTTAGCGTGACTACTAGAAAGTACCACATGACTAGTGGTTTGTTGTCCATTGCATCATACAACATGGGTAAGTATACCAAATCTGGCGGCAATGGTTGGATGATTGCCTCAGTAAATGAGACTAGTCCAAGTACTGCCGAATTAGTCCGGTCGAGGATGAAATCAAGTATCCCACTATACCACGACACAGACCCTGCTTGACACTTGTTTTTTTGAATGTGTGCCTAATCGGTGGGTTGATGTGGTTGATTGGCGGGTATTGTTCTTGATGCGAGTTCTCGATACGGCCGCCTTGCTTTACTGGCCGGTGACCCAGATTGCCGGTGGAGTATGTGCAACAAGTCAACAAGCAGAACTTGAGCGGGTAAGTCCTGAACGTTTTATGCTGGTTAACAGTATTGATGTTGATTGGCGAGATGTTGATCCACAATGGCTGGGCAATGCACGCTTAGTCGCATCACAGAGTGGCGACTTACCTCGTTTATCTGATGTGGATTTAGATGTTTTAGCCCTGGCATTAGGGTTGAATGTGGAATTATTTACCGATGATTATCGTTTACAAAATGTCATGCAAAATGCTGGTTTGTCAACTCAGCCGGTTGGAGTAAAACCGGCCAAGCAGGTTTGGCAGTGGCAATTACGCTGTACCGGTTGTCGAACTACGCAACCCGTACCAAAAGATGTCAAAACTAGCAAGCAAGGACCAGTCAAAGATTGTGATGTTTGTGGTTCACCAATGATGCTCAAGCGAGCTAAGTGAATCACTCTTCAGCCGCGAGTTTTTCTAGGGCAGCGACTTTCTTTTCCAATTCATCTGGGTCCATGTCAGTAGGGTCAATGCCCACTGCCTTTGCCCTTGCAGCCAATGCTTGCGATGGTGTACGTCCTCCAGCATTCATATCTTGGATGGTCTGTTCAAGTTTCATCGCCTTGGTAGACTCATCGAGTCCCTTTTGGAATTCGCCTTTACTACGCCCCAAGGCATTGGCCATCTTAGGTAGCCTATCAGCGCCAAATAAAACGAAAAAGATGACTAATAATACGATGATTTCTAGAGGTCCAAGTCCACCAAACATGTTGCTTCCCCATCTATTGCTATGGGTGGATGCTGTTGAACTCTTCGGTTGAAAATTAGCAATTACTAGCGGTTTAACCACCTGATACTGGCGGTAGCAAGGCAAGTTCATCACCATCATGAAGCACAGTATCTAGGGCTGACATTTCCCCATTTACTGCCATTTTCAAACCCTTATCCAGCCATTCTTCAATGCCGAGTTGAACAATTGCAGTCCGGCAGGTGGCAGGTGTTTCAAGGACAATGGATTGATTTCGTTCAAGGATTTCCGCCAGCGGCCCAAAACACAACACAGCGATGGCTAACTTGGTGTTTTCGGCGCCCATGGTGATGCTTTGAAGCGGTAGTTTATCAACGCAGTTCTTCTGTACCAAATTCATGCGAGCCGTAATGGAAGCGAGTGAATTATGGAAACTGTATGCTTCTGGTGAATCAACAGTACAAGCGGTTAGGGGCGTTGATGTCAGCATCGGTGAAGGCGAGATGATTGCTATCATGGGGCCTTCAGGTTGTGGCAAGACTACCTTGCTAAATGTGCTATCAGGCATTGACGAGCCAACATCGGGCACAGTAATGATTGACAAGAAGTCGTTATTTGCAGTTAGTGATGATGAGCGTTCAAGAATTCGTGCTGAGTATCTCGGATTTATTTTTCAGGATTTCAATTTACTGCCAGTATTATCGGCAGTAGAAAATGTCGAATTACCATTGTTATTGCTCGGCAAATCAGCCACTGAGTCGAGAAATACTGCACTAGAGGCACTAAAGGCAGTAGGCCTAGGCGACCGTAGTGAACATCGCCCAAGTGAATTATCTGGCGGGCAACAACAACGCGTGGCTATTGCTCGAGCAATTGTCCACAGTCCCTCAGTGATCTTGTGTGACGAGCCTACCGGTAACCTAGACTCCGCAACATCAGCCAGTGTAATGTCACTGTTGAAAAGTATCAATGAAAAAATGGGTACTACCTTTCTTCTAGTTACTCATGATAGTGATGTGGCTAAACAGTGTAGCAGGGTGCTGCGCATGGATGATGGATTAATTGTCAAAGACGAACGAGGCTCTGAGGAGGAGTGAATCTGCTACTTGAGGCAATCATCCTACTGTTGCTAGTTGGTATTCCAGCTGGTTTATCGACCATCATGATTGGTCGCAGTAGGCAATTGTCTTTGACAACTAAAGGGCTACTAATCCTTGGACCAGTAGTTGATGGATTAATTGCTTACTATCTGTTTGAATGGTTAGGAATCACCGGTATCACCCTGTGGGTTGGCTCGCTGAGCATTGCGCTGATAAGTCATGTACTTCTCCAACCAATGCTGGTGCCACAACGGTTGGTAGTTTGGCGTTTAGCCAAACAGAATATCATGCGCCGGAAACGTCAAGCAGCATTGTTGATGGCTGGACTGATAATTGCCTCAGCAATCATAACGTCGTCTTTGGTGGTTGGAGATTCCTTGGATGCAACTATCACCAAAGAGGTGGAAGGTAGTTGGGGAGAGACTGATATTACCTTGTCAGGTTTTGATTTGAGTACCGGGCAACGGGTGCTAATTGAGGAATCGGTGGCGAGTAAAGTATGGCAAGATGTCCTGCTAGACAATGATTTGTCAAGGATAATCGATGGTCAACAGCAGGGGATTATCACGGGAGTAAGCGTTGAATCAACCAGTGGTAAATCACTTCCAGTGGTCACTTGGGCAGCGATGAATGCAACAATTGACAACCAACAAGTATGGCCTAAGATCGGCGGAGATGATGGTCTCCGGTTTATCGAACTAGAGGAGTTAAATCGTATTTCAGTAATGCCAAATGTGGTGGTGAATGAGGTGTTGGCTGAAGAATTGTCGGTAGTCTCAGGTGATGAAATTGAAATTGGCTGGTATATTACCTGTCTCTTATACACATCTGACGCTGCCGACGAAGGTTCG
>CAXHFO010000203.1:0-3102 GCA_964015895.1 uncultured Candidatus Poseidoniales archaeon | reverse complement strand
CAGGTACAGTAAAATGGTTTAACCAAACAAAAGGCTTCGGCTTTATCGAACAAGAGGGAGGTTCCGACCTCTTCGTACACAAGTCACAAGTGACTGGTGAAATCAACGATGGCGACACGGTAGAGTTCGAAATCGGTGAGGGTCCAAAGGGGCCAAACGCAATCAATGTGCGTAAAGTCGAGTGATTAGAAAATCAGTCTCTGCGCCTCAATCTTGAGACAAACTTAGCTCAGTTGCTTTGTTAAGAAATCTTTGGCTCTAACTAGAGCATCGCTTCTAGCAGTTGGATGTCCCTCTACATGAGCGCCCCTATTACGCAAAATACGGATTATCCAGCGTCGCTGCCAACGCTCGTTCAACGGCCACCGAATGCCAAGGAATAATTTTCCTGACACGTATCCGTTCTGGTTTATTCTAGCAGTTCGTTTCTTTAGATGAACAGCCTTAGGCAGTAGGGCAAATTCTTTCTCACTATCAAAAGAATGATGCGCCCCGGTATAGACCTGTAATTCCGTATTGGGCAGTTGAGCCAGCAAACTTTCAACAAAATGAATTGGCGTCCAATCATCTATGTCGCCGTGAAGAATCAGCATAGGAGAATTAGACCAAGCCTTAACTTCAGGACGTAGATGTGCCGCCGGATAAAATGGTAGATGAGCGTCGAACGGCTTTCCCAGGATTTCAATAATTGGCGACCAAGCTGAATAAAGCGCAACAGTTCCCCCAAGACTCCATCCAGACACGCCAATCTTGCCAATTCGAGGGTCCTGCTCTAACACTTGACGGACTCTAAAAGCATCAACAATCATCATCGCATGAGTCACAGTGAGTTGATCATTAACGGTATTATCAATCGACCTAGAAGAGAACGAATTCACTTTACATACCGCAAGTCCAGATTTAACCCAGATATTGATATGGTCTTGATGGTGCTGTGCCCACCCCATACTTCCATGAAGGGCAATAACGCAGCCAAACGGGCCTTCACCTTGGGGCAGAAATAATTCCGCTTCAACAGTTATCTTCGATGCCTTTTCTAAACTATTTAGGATGTGATAAATCTCAAATGGTGAGCAGGACTGTACTTGTAGTCGCTCGACCATGTACACTGTAGCACCTCTATCACTTCAAATGTGGTCCCGAAGTTTTAGCAAATGAATTAATTCAAAACTTGCTACGTAACAAAACCATAACCATCACAAGCATGTTAACTCCTAGTACCAACTCTGGTAGATAATTTAGATTCTCAGTAACCGCCATAGCGAAGATAATCAGTGACTGCATGCCAAACCCAAGAGATGAAGCAACGGTTAATTCGAACGTTAAACTTTCAGAACTCTTGCCATATAAGGTAGAGATGATCCGGTCTTGCCAACTGAAAAAGAAAAGGTATAGTGAGTGGAAAATATTGACATTGCGCTGTTTTTCCCATGGGTGAGCAACCGGCCTAATCCGTTCATCAACCCGGCTAGTTGAATCTCCTGAACCCAATGCTCTCATCAATACTGAATAGTAATTAAATAGTGAATATTGGAATAATGTGGCCAAAATCATGGCACAAGTAAACAAAATCGACCAATCAAAAACTCTGCCAAATGCCCCCATTACGGCGATTAATCCAATCGTATCAGCGACAGTGTCCCAGTATCTGCCAACGTGTGATGGCCGTTGTCTAATTCTAGCTAATTCTCCATCAATAGCATCGATCACTCCCTTGATTATTAGCAAAGAGCACGCGAGTATCATGTCACCTTGGATAATGAGCCAAGCACAGAAAATAGTGAGAGCTAAGTGAAGGTTAGTGACTTGAATTACCGATACCGGTTTTTCCTTTATATATCGGGCTATAACTCGAGCAAATGGCCTGCCCCATTCAGATAAATCGATGACATTTCTGTCGCCATATTTCTTGTTCCCCACTGGTACGCCCAGTGTTTTGTAAAGTCGGATGCTCATAATGTTGAGCATCAAAATAGTTGCATGTGGCCGTAAAAGATAGCCACAACTAGAAAATCATCGAACATTTTGTAGTATGATGTTTTAGAAGTTAAATCAATACTGTTCTAGCACAAGTTCGGTCGTGGTCGAACCAATTTCATTTGGCGCTGCCATCCACATTTTGTCTAATAGTGCTCTTAGTGCCATGGTGTCATCAACATGAACAAGGGCAACTAAATCTGCCTCACCAGATACTTCATAGATGATTTCAATGCCATCCCAGCCAGTTACTTCTGAAGCAAATGAACCAATTTCCGCACCTGGGAGTACCTTGATCCTAACTAGTGCAGTGAGACCTACTCCACCTTCTCTTATTGTGTAGCCTCGAATAATTCCATTTTCTTCCATTTTCTTCATGTGTGTACGTATGGTTTTTTCTGATGCGCCAATATCTTTGGCTAATTCAACACACGACATTCTGCCATTTCTTCGCAAGTGGGCAAGTATCGCACGGTCCATTTCTGCTATTCGGGCCATGACACGCAGTACCAGTATTGGTATATTAACGCTACCAAAAGACACCTTTTCGGACTTTTCCGGTAAAATTAGTCCGAAATAAGGAAAAAACACCTTAAAAGTAGCCTTTTTGAAAAAGCCGCTTTATTCAAATGACGAGTTCTGCTCGGTGGCATGAGGCTCACCCATGTCTAACCAGATATCAGGATTAAATGCCAGAATGATTCTCGATAGTCGGGGTAATCCTACAGTAGAGGTTGACTGTTACGTTGATGGCATACTCACCGGGCGGGCCGCAGTTCCCTCAGGTGCGTCAACAGGAGCCTATGAAGCACTTGAAATGCGTGACGGAGATTCTAGTAAGTATCTAGGAAAAGGCGTTAGTCAAGCAGTGGAAAATATCACTCAGCGTATTGAAGAAGCGTTGGTTGGATTGCCAGTAGATGAGCAAAAGATAATCGATGAGGTGATGATTGAATTAGATGGTACTCCAAACAAATCCTCTCTTGGTGCTAACGCCATGCTTGGTGTATCTCTAGCGTGTTTACATGCTGGTGCCGCAGTTCACGAATTGCCATTGTGGAAATATATTGGCGGTGTTTCAGGCGGCCTTATGCCTGTTCCAATGCTGAACATTCTCAACGGAGG
>CAXHFO010000202.1:0-3118 GCA_964015895.1 uncultured Candidatus Poseidoniales archaeon | reverse complement strand
TACACTCGAACCTTCGTCGGCAGCGTCAGATGTGTATAAGAGACAGTTGAATATCCTCTTTGGAAATTGTATAAGCAAATCTAAGATGTCCCTCGCCTGAAGGGCCAAATGCTGAGCCGGGCGAACAAAGTACACCATCTTTCAACAATTCAAGAGCAATTTCTTCGGAGTTTAATCCTTCAACATGGACCTTAGGAAATACATAGATAGCGCCTTTGGGTTTGTGACATTCAACTCCTGGCATAGCGTTTAGCCGGTCGACAATCAAGTCACAGCGTTGTTGGAATTCTTTAGCAATTATATCGGGGTAATCTGCTGCTTGCTCCATTCCTGCAAGTACAGCATATTGCATAGCATCATTAGAACAGGCTGTAATGTAATATTGCATCTTGATAATTTGCTTCATAGCCTCGAGGTTGTCAGAAATAATATAGCCAATTCGCCAGCCAGTCATGGCAAAGGTTTTGGAAAAAGAATTCACAACCAGGACCTTATGATAATCGGTTCCCATAAATGAAATATGCTCGCTTTCAAACACTATTCGGTCATATACCTCATCGCTAATAATCCATAAATCATGTTTTTTGGCAAAATCGAGTAACTCATCACGCTGATGGTGATCTAGAGTACCACCAGTTGGATTACTTGGGAAGTTATACAAAATAGCGACTGTCTGTTCATCAATTAAAGCTTCTAAATCTGAAATTTGAGGAATAAATTCGTTGTCAAATTTGCAAGGATAATATTTGTCCTCGCCACCACAAATGGAGACATCTGGGCCATACAAAGGGAAGTATGGTTCTGGCAGCAACACATTATCACCTGGATTAACCAATGTAAGAAAAATATTGAGCAGCGCGTTTGTTCCAGACATAGTTATGCACACATTATCTGCTGTCATGCCTTGTTGGTAAGCATCCCAGGATTGGGCAATTTTGTCCCTTAATGCAGGTAAACCTGCGGTTGTAGTATACTTATTATGGCCGTCAAGCATAGCTTGGTGAAAGGCTTCGATGGCTACTTTTGGCGGTTGAAAGTCAGGCTCTCCAAGTCCAAATGAAATAACATCATCACCAGCAAGGTCGAACATTTTGCGGACCCCTGTAGGTTGTATTGCCAACGCTCGATCACTAAAACCACTCATCAGCCTCACCGCCTATTATCCATCTAATAATTCAGCATCGACCACAGAAGCCAAATCCTTGTCTTCTTTTAGTACCTTAGCAATTGAATCATTGGAATCCAAGAATAACTTTTCAGGATTTTCTGTGCGTGAATTCCACAACAACAATCCAACAATTATGAACAATAGAAAGAAAATAGTATTCGGCAATAAATCCCAAATAAAAGATTCTGAGGAATCAGACATAGCTCCGTTTCCTTGAACCATAATTGTCACAGGTAAAGATTGACCATCATCGCTTAGACCTCTTATTTCAATTGAATTATTGCCGTTTGACATTTTATCCAAATCAAGTGCTAAAGACCAAGAAAACCGTTCCAAAGCAGATAATGAACCATTGGTTTCTTCGAAGGCAACCGACATCCATTCTCCACCATTCATGCGATACTCAATAGCATTAACAGAGCCCATTTGACCCCATGCGATGCCATTTATCAGGTAAAGACCGGATTGATTATCAATTGCTGAGGATTCAATATGGACCTGAGTATGGACATCTATCAATCCATTCAATCCCTGGTCCCGCAATTTTATCGACAGTTTCACAGCCTCGTAAGCATCAACTAATCCCCAGCCGAAGTCTCGGTTCCAAAATGGATCGACATCTGGTTGAGTAGGTTCACCTTTACGTTCTGCGGTGAATTTCAAAATCTCTTTCATCTCAAAGGCTGTTAGATTTGGATTTGCTTCAATCATCAAGGCTAGAATACCTGAAACTGCTGGTGCGGCATAAGAAGTACCTGAACCCCTGCTAGTGTAAGTGTTAGACGATGCATCGCCGCCTAGGAAGTTATTACAACTGCCTGATGTAACGCAACCTTCTGCTTGAATAATATTGGTTCCTGGAGCTGTTACTTCTGGTTTCAATTCATTAAGCGGATTACCATCTCCATTATCACGACGTGGTCCTCTTGAAGAATAAGAAGCAATAGTATCATCATCCCGAGTAATAGTATTACCGTCATCTGTAGCACCGACTGTAATTGACAGGTCAGATGAACCCATCCCAGATAGGCCATCATTATTCGGGCCATCATTTCCGGCTGCCACACTTACAACTATTCCTTCTTCCATTGCGACGTTTAGAATCATACTATGCATGTCAGAACCGTCAGAGCCACCACCTTCATGCGAGGTAATTCCCCATGAAAGTGAAATGATGTCTATTCCATGCAGACTTTCATCAACCCCTGCCCATGCTGTATCCTTGTTATCGATTATCCATTGGATACCGTTCATTGCAGATTCATAGAATTCCTGCTCTAAAATGTAGTTCTCAAATGGTCCTGCGCCTGCATCGGTTCCAATTCGAACATCGACTAAGGAAGATCCGGGGGCTGAGCCATAAAATTCACTTTGACTACCATCTGCTTCAATACCAGTTGCAGAAGACATTCCAATACACGCAGTACCGTGTTGATTACCATCATCTGGGTCATATGAACCATCAGTTTCACGCGCACCAAGACCTGCGGCAACACACGTTGGATCGGTATGCAAGTAACAGACTGCATCATAACCAGCAACAAACTTCCCGTCTAATCCAGGATGCTCATTATCTACACCAGTATCAACCATTGCGATATTTACTCCTTTACCAGTTACGCCAAAATTCCATGCTGCATCTGGATAGATCGAAGAATTTCTTGCTTTGACATTGGGTGTCTGAATGTCTCCATAGAATTTGACTGTACCATATTGGTGGACCATTACCACATTAGATAGCTTGATTATTGATTCAGCAAGGTTAGCTTCTTGCAAACCGATTAGTACCGAATTGATTGATTCAAGGGTATCTACAACCACAATTCCTAGGCTAGCTAATTCCTGTAATTGAACTTCAGTAACTGCAATATCATAGGAAACTCCCATGCCAACTAGCCCTGTTGAGGATTCTATAGAGTCGTGTATTCCGTTTTTGTTTTTGTCATAAGA
>CAXHFO010000201.1:0-3129 GCA_964015895.1 uncultured Candidatus Poseidoniales archaeon | reverse complement strand
AGAGCAGCGCCTAAGAATGCGCCTAAGCGTAGGCCTACTAGAAGAAAAAAATCAGATGATTGAGTGAAATTGGATAGATACCTCAATTAGTGTATTTTCAATCACAACACCATGGCAGAGACAGGTATTGAGGCGGTCGCCGAAGAAATAGCTGAAGAATTAGACCATGCAATGGATTCATTAGTTGATGCTTTTAGCCCGTTCAAGAACAAATTAAATTGGCTATTAATCGCTTTACCATTAGCGGTTTACTTTAATTATGACCATAACCTTACTATGGCATTTCTCTTCTCAATGATCGCTATTATGCCCCTTGCATTTCTCATGGGTAAGGGTACCGAAGAAATCGCTCTGCGTACGGGTGAGGCAATCGGTGGATTTCTCAACGCAACGTTTGGCAATGCTGCTGAATTAATCATTGTTGGACTTGCCATCTATGCTGCCTCACAAGACCCGGAAATTGTTGATACAATGGTAACTGTCACCCAAGCATCCCTAATTGGTTCAATTCTTGGTAATATGCTACTTGTTCTGGGTTTAGCATTAGTTTGGGGCGGAATAAAGCATAAGGAGCAAACTTTCAACAGTGACGCAATTCAAATGAATGGGACTCTATTGTTGCTAGCTATAGTTGCCTTCATCATTCCAAGCGCATTACATCACTCGGGCGGTACATCAACTGATGTGGAAGTGATATCACGCTACGCAGCGATAGTCTTGCTGGTTATTTACGGACTGGCTTTACTGTTCCAACTCAAAACTCATGCCCACGTATTTGCTACAGAACCGGGTCACGGCCATCACGAAGATCCTACAATGACTAACAAAGATGCTTGGACATTACTTATTGCAGCAACTGTATTAGTTGCTTGGATGGCTCATATCTTAGTGCACAGTCTAGAGGCTGCGGTAGATGAATGGGGATTGCCTGAACTATTTATTGGAGTAATTCTGCTGCCGTTCTTTGGTAATGCAGCAGAACACTTTACCGCAGTAATTGTGGCTGGTAAAGACAAGATGGATTTGTCAATTGCTATCGCAATAGGCAGCAGTGTCCAAATCGCCTTATTCGCAGCCCCTGCAATGATATTGTTTGCTTGGGCTGTTGGCGTTCCATTAACATTAGAATTTGGTATGCTTGAAACAGCGGCTACTTTTGTTGCAGTATTAGTGGTGAATTCAATTTTAGCCGACGGCAAATCAAATTGGCTGGAAGGTGTAATGCTACTTGGCAGTTATGTGATACTTGCTCTAGCGTTTTTACAATTGTAGGTGAGTTATTTGCACAGAAATGGTAAAATTGGTACTGGCTTAATCACCTTGTCAGTGATTATTTGTTTGCTTGGGACAATTGGTTTTACCACCGAAGAAAGTGTTGAAGGAGTACCGACGCCAAATGTTCCTAATTCAGTATTCTTTGCCGATGAACCAATCCAATCCAATCCTCTAGCATTATTTGTCACAGCCAATGCAGAAGTCACTTGGGACCGTAATGATGTGTTTTTGGTAGTTGCAGACGCGGATAAGAAAGCCCAGTGTGATGGATTAACACTGATAGAACAAATGGGTAACAATGAGCTTTGTACTTCAGGAGACAATGAATTTGAAGCAGTTGGTGATGATAACCAAGCCGGAGTTTCGTGGAATGTAAAGTCTGGTGAATATTTTGTTGGCATTGGAACTATGACGGAGGTTCCTGATGATTTTGAATTAAATATCGATTACACAGTAGATATTTCTTTATCTGCTACAGGATATTTTGTAGGATTTATATTTATTATAATCGGTTATAGCTTAACTAGATTTGAATGATCATTCTAGGTCTTCGTAATACGATTGAATTGAAACCTCGAGGTCATTCATGGCTTTGCTCTCATCAATAGTATTAGTCGTTCCATTTTGTCGTACTGCCTGTCCATCAACCCACATATCAAGGCAGTTAGCACCATTGAATACTAAATTAGCCAAATGACGGTTTCCAGACCTGCCACGAGGATACATTCGTACATCATCTAAATCCCAAGCCACCCAATCTTGACTACCCTTAGTTGCCATTTGAAATACATCCCTAGCAGGTAAAAGAGTAGCATCCCAATGGTCGTGCCGTTGAACCAGAGAAGCAGTACGGGCCTCAGCTAAAACATTCAGTCCATTACCAGAGGATGCTGCTCCATCAGTACCAAGCCTGACATCGACCCCGACCTCTTGATAAGCGGGCAAGGAAAGAGTTCCACCACAGGCTAATTTCATGTTTGATGAAGGGCAATGTACGGCAGTTGCCTCATGACTTTTGAGAATCCTGATTTCATTTTTCTTGACCCAACTAGCATGTGCACATATCGTTCCGGGCTTGAAAAATTCAATACTATCGAGATATTCAACAGGATATTTGCCGGTTTTTTCAAAGCAATCAGCAACTTCCTTTCTCGTCTCACTGACATGGATATGTAATCTTCCTTGCCTTCGTTCTGCTAAATCAGCAGCCCTGACAAGCGTCTCTTCGCTACACAGGTAAATTGAATGGGTGGCAATTGCATACTGAATACGATCATCAATTGATTGAGTTTGAAGCAAATTTTCTATTTCATCCAATGCCGATTTTGCATCAGGGTGTGAAGGTAGCGCAAAATCACTAACAGGCCCTCCAACAAGGCCCCGAAGGCCTGCGTCATCGAGAACTTTACCAGTTATTGCTGGATAAAAGTACATATCAGCCGCGAAACTGCACCCAGTAGTAATCATTTCACTTGCTGCTGCTGTAGCGCCAATTCGAACATATTCGGGGTTTAGTTTTGCTTCGGTAGGAAATATTGCTTCATTTAGCCACTTATTTAATGGATAACCATCACTAAAATCTCTGGCATTTAATTGCATAGCGAGATGAGTGTGCCAGTTTTGTAAGGAACGCGTCAAAAGTCTAGACTTACCGTCGATAACTTGTCTAACATCTTCGTCACCATTAGACTTTGACCAAGCCCCATCATCGTGGATTAGTACATCACCAACAAACTTGTTGGCACTGCTGTCATACAGAACTGTATCTGTATATCTTGCAGCATATTCCTCTGACATTGGCATCAATCCTTGTGGGTGGGTGATGGCTGTGTTATTTAATTGTCAGTTATAGAC
>CAXHFO010000200.1:0-3146 GCA_964015895.1 uncultured Candidatus Poseidoniales archaeon | reverse complement strand
ACCGATTAGCATCGAATAGTCTGCTTGAAGCGGTTGTATTTGCTAAAAATACTGCTAACCACATTATCGAAAATAATCCGAAAGGTATAGAAAAAACATTGCCTGATTGGCGCGCTGATGGATTAAATGAGCTGAAGGAACATGCACCAATCATCAATGATTTGACAATGCTAAGAGATACAATGTCAACAGAAGTAGGCATTGTTAGGAATTTCAAGCGATTGAATCGTGCATCAAGAAGACTACATCTACTAAACCAAGAAATCGACATGATTTGGAAATCATCACTCCCATCTAGAGAAATAATTGAACTGCGTAATTTAATCCAAGTAGCAATTTTAGTAACCGGTGATGCCATTGATCGAAAAGAAAATCGAGGCCTCCACTACAACACAGAGTTAGTATGAAGTTATTGACTCTACCAATTTACTCAATAATTGGTTTAAGGGTGTTGAAACACCATATTTTTCTGCCCTATCAACAATCTGTCGGTTGAGAAATTTAATTTCGGTAACGCTCCCTTGTCTTACATCCTGTAACATACTGCATTGATTAGTTGATGTTGCCTTTAAGACAACTCTAAGATTGTCAATTAATGTCGCATCATCAAGAGTTGCAATACCTTCTAACCTAGCTATCTTAGCACCTTCTAGCATTACTTCAACACAAGTCTCAAACATCTCATTCTCAAGTAATCCACCATTGCTAAGCCCGGTAATCGCGGCAATTGGATTAATTGCAATATTTAGCAATATTTTTGACCATATCATTGCCATCCCATCTGATTGTAAATTTGGATTCAAACCTGCCTGTTCTAACAAATCCACAAAATCTTGAATCTCTGACAACTGTGCCCCAAATGGCAACTCTCCCAAATTTATGGCCCCAATTCCTGCCCAGTTTACTACTCCAGCACTAGGACGCCAAGCTCCATGAGTAGTAGTGGCTGCTATGGTACGGTGTGGTCCAAAAGTATCCTTACATTTTTCAATATGCCCAAGACCATTACTTATCACCATAACCTTTGTTTCTAAATGACACATTCGTTTAGCAATCTTAAACAAATTCTCAACTTGATTTGCCTTACTACAGATAAGAACATAATCTGCTGCACCGTCGAAAATATCATTTGTCATGACGTCTGCAATAGATATTTCATAATCCCCTGGAGAAATTTTCAATTCTTGATGACCAGTGATATAAATCCCATCCAATGCCAACTTTGCAGCATGTTCACCTCGAGCATGTACAAGTACTTCAGCAAGTTTGGAATTAGCCAACTTCCCAGCAATTAAAGTGCCAATTGAACCTGCACCTAAAACTGCTATTTTCATACTACCACTCACGAATAACTACCAAGATAAATGTAAACTTCTCCATCTTCAAAGTCAACCCACAATGTCGAGACAACACTATTTGGTGGAGTAAATTTGAATTCGTTTTCCCCGGGAGAAAGTAGATTTGTTGAGTTAGCTATAACCCAATCAGTTGATTCATTGCCTGACGTAGTTTGTACAATATTCACCCCAATTGTTTCATTATTTGGATTATGAATTATAAACTCAGAAAGATTACTGCTAGATAATTGTCCGTTTACAGCTGAAGCCCAAATAGAGGTCCATAGGCGATAGAAATTACCATTTCTTTCTAGGATCAATTCTGGACCAGATTCAACAGACACTTCTAGAGATGGTTCTGGATACATCTGATGCGAGCAAATCGTTATGTTGTTATCTTCTTCGATTACTAGTAAAATCGAATCATTATCCTGAATCGCTGGAATAAGTGCAGTACTACGATAATTAGTATTCCAAATCCATTGGGATGAATCACCCGGTTTTGTCGGAGTGCTGACTTTACTCGATAATTTACAAGTAGATTCGCTTACCGAGAGTATACTGCCTGGTGAAATTTCTGAGCCCCATCCTCTTACATCTGTTGAATCAATTAATGTACCATTTTCGGGGGAAATAAGTTGTAGATTTAATTCTGGTTGATTTGGATAAAATAGGTTGCCATCTATTGATATAGCATCCAAAACATATGACCTTAACAATACCACAGGATCTTGACCCTTGATACAGATTTCATCAACATTATGATCTATTTCTGCTGTTAAACTTGGATTTCCCTCGATCCAATACATCCGAGTTTGAAAATCAAAATCATTAGCAGAATTAGGGAAGGTCACATTATACGATCCATCTATGTCAGTAAATACTTGTATACATCTCCGGGGGTCATCAGAACGATAATCTAAGTACCAATCGCTACCTGGATAAATTGGTAAATCTGGTTTTAATTCAATTATTGAGACATATGACTCATCGTCAATATAGGTGATTAAATAGACCTCATCTGAGTGAGGAGCGTAACTCGCTGAATTCCATGTCACATTGAGCATAACAGAAGATTTCATACCTGGTTTTATGACATCGCCACAACCTAACCCAGACACTGATGGCCTGTCATCATCACTACATTGCCAAGTAAAATTCCAATCAGGCGATACAATACCATCTATTCTAGCCAAGTCGAGTTCCCATTCATGGGAAATTGATGAAGGGTTAACAATATCAATTGCTAAATTACCATACCATGTTTGATTACCATCAAAGATAGTGATAAAATCATCAAATTGATATTCAATATCTTCATCCCAATTTTGATCCATGGCAAATGGTATTTGACTTGGCAGACCAAGTAAAAAGATTACAAAGAGGTACATTCCCATCTTTTTTACACTTTCATACTCAATTCCTTTTGGTTCATTGAGTATGACTGGAACCCTACGCTCTGAACCCATAAATAGCAAGAGAGGAAATAACACTCCAAGGACTGGTAACCAAATATTAAAGCTACCAAATGCATTAAACATCCAAGCAAAAGCAAGGATTACAGCAAACAAAAATAGTTGGTTTGTCGAATTTCTTGCTTCACTCATACTAGTCCTGGCAATTAGCAAACGCCCACCAGGGAATGTTGGTATAGGCAATAAAGATACCCAGCCAAAGAAACATAACATAGCACCAGCCTTTGATAAAGGGTGGGCCCAGACAATCTTTACAGAAATACCATCTGCAATTATTGGACTCAATAAATTGACTAACAAAGGCATCTCTGCCACATATTGCATAGAGGTAACT
>CAXHFO010000199.1:0-3189 GCA_964015895.1 uncultured Candidatus Poseidoniales archaeon | reverse complement strand
GGATTAAAGCACCATCAACTTCCTCTAGAATGGTGTCGAATAATCCGACTTGTTTCATTGCATTGGGTGTTACAAGTCCCGCACATTGGAAGGGTCTACCGATTTCCAAATGCTCTTCTAGTAATAATACACGTTGACCCCTTTGGGCAAGAAGGTTCGCGGCATGACCGCCAACAGGTCCAGCACCAACGATTACCACATCCCAATCTGTACTTGAAGGAGCATCGTCCATGGCCTTGTGTAAAAACCGGTGCGTTTTATTGTTGTGGACTAAAGTTGCCTAAATAATTACTTTTTAGCAAATTTGTAACCGACGGATTGATTTTTCTTTAAATAAAGAATTGCGGTGAAATTTTTGTTGGTTTTCTTCGATATAAAATCGTCGAAAGGTCCAATTTCACCTTTTTCAATTAATGTTTTAGCGTCTTCTCTGGTTATCTCTCGTTTCGACATCTCACGGGCAATTTGAATTTTACAATCTGTTCCATCAGTGGCTGGTTGGAAGAATGTTGGTGTTTCAATAATTTCAATCTTAGTCTTAGGACATGTTGCTACAATACCTTCAGTTACTGGAAATTTCTTGGCGTTTGCCGCGGCCTCTCGTGGTGGGAATTCAAACTTAACACGGTTACCATCAAGAGCTAAAAAGGCATTAAATGGCCGACCTTTCTTTGAAGTAAAATTTTCTAACAACTCAGATTTGCCCTTGGTCAAAACAACTTTTGCCTCCTCTTCGGTGATCTTCCTTTTACACATTTCATGTGAAATACCTCTAAATTTACACTCTTGGTTGTCGCAAGCATACATTGTGGAATTAATTCTAATTATTCCATGACTACAAGTTGGACATTCACACAACTCAGCGTCTTCTTCTGATGATGTTGATTCTCCACCTCCAATAAATTCAACAGTTCCATTTTCCAGCATTTTGATACTAGCAGTATAAGGTTCGCCATTTCGATTAAAAAACCCATGTAAATCATTAATCGATTTTCGTTCCAGCAATCGAGCAGCTGTTTTTCGATCAAACCATCGTCCACTGGTATTTTTCCAAAGAACGAAATCACAACCAGAGTCCCTACCGGTATTTTCACAGCAGATATAAGACAGGACGGTTTCTTTTAGTGTACTTTTGCACAACGGACACGGTGCTATTGGTTCGTCACCTTTGAATAATTCATTTCTGTCATGATTTTTAATTTTGTGAACCATTTCATTAGATATGTCATAGATTAGTTTCATATATTCTTCACGTGAATAATCGCCAACCTGCACTGAGGAAAGTTTGGCTTCCATATCGCCAGTCAATTCCGGAGATGTAATCCACTCAACTGGGATTGCTCTGAGTAAAAGAATTAATTTTATTCCTCCTGGAGTGGCTCGTAAACTACCCGAGCGCGCTCGTTGAATGAAATTACGTGAAATCAATTTTTCAATTGTTTCTGCTCTTGTAGCAGGTGTGCCTAGACCTTTACCCTTCATGGCCTCTGCCATCTCATCGTCATCGATACTACGGCCTGCATTTTCCATCAGTGACAACAGTTTAGCTTCCTTTAATCTATTAGACGGCTTAGTGAACTCTTCTTTGAATTTGTGTGATGTCATATTAGTTTGGGCTGGATTAGCTGCAAGATTGTTCCATTTTTCTGGAATTGCATTACTCTTTGGTTTAACTTCTCGCCAGCCGGGGGTTTTTAGAATTCTAACTTCCTTAATGAAATCATGTTCAGATTTAGTGGTTGTTCTAGTTTGAACATCCCAAATCGCCACAGGGTGAAACGAGGCAAGAAATTGTCGACAAATTAATTCATACAATTTTTTAGCGTCATTACTTAGATTGCCTTGTGGCAATTTACCAGTTGGGATTATTGCATAGTGGTCAGAAACTTTGGCATTATTAAAATTTCTAGATACGTTTTTCAAACCATTTTTAGTCAATCTCTCACTGTGAGCAGACAAAAACTCTTGCGCACCAAGTTGCTTGATTGTCTTACCGATTGATTCAATCATATCTTCAGGTAAATGTCTTGAATCTGTACGTGGATATGTAGTTAGTTTGTGTGTATCGTACAATTCCTGAGCCACTGATAGTGTCCTTCTAGATGTCCAAGACCAAGTGCTATTAGCCTCTCGTTGTAGAGTAGTCAAGTCAAAATTTAGTGGTGGATTTTCTTTTGAATCTCGATGTTTTTGAGTTGTAAGGTAATCACCGTCCAAAGCAATTAACTCTTCTAGTATTTGCTTCTCAGACTCCATGGTTATTCTATGTGCCTTGGTTAATGGGTCGTCTTTATCCTCGACATTATTCCGTCGCTCCCATCTAGCACTCCATTCACAATCACCTGATTTAAATTCTGCTTCCAATTCCCAAAATGGTTTTGCATCATGCCCTAATATGTCTAATTCTTTATCGACAATCATTGCCAACGTAGCTGTTTGAACTCTGCCGAGGGACATAGAGGTGCCATCATTTCTGCCGGTGCGTAAGAATGTGGACGCGATTCTAGAACCGTTCATACCAATTATCCAATCTGCTTCTGCTCGACTAACTGCCGCATCTCGAAGTAATGAGTAACTCTCTGCGTCTTGTCTACCATCATAGGCTTTCATGATTGAGTCTGGAGTCATTGATTGGAGCCACATTCGACTCATTGGGACTTTAGACTTAGCAAATTCAATTATTCGTCTAAAAATAAGTTCCCCTTCTCTTGCTGCATCACAAGCATTTATTATTTCAGTGCAATTTTTTGGAGAAATTAATTTTTTGATTGCAGTAAGTTGCTTTCGGTTGTTACCTCTGCCACTATTTGGTTTCAATTCAAAGGATGCCGGAATAAATGGTAACAAATCTACACTTTTTCTCCAATCTTTAAGGCGATCATCGTATTCTTCAGGGGTTTTTAACTCTAACAAATGGCCTACTGCCCACGTTACGACTATATCATCAGAGAGCCAATGTGTGTCGGTTTTTTGCCCAACACCCAATACTTTGGCAATGTCTTCAGCAACACTGGGTTTCTCAGCGATGATTACAACTGCCATGATTAATATGGCATAACCGACGATACTTGAACCCTCTCTTGAAGTGACATTTGTATAGATACTTTAGTATCTAGTAAAAATTGAACGAAATTTTATTCGGAAATTTTGCCAAGCGAATTCCTAAATTTTGCCAAGCGAATTCCTAAA
>CAXHFO010000198.1:0-3201 GCA_964015895.1 uncultured Candidatus Poseidoniales archaeon | reverse complement strand
TATCTAGCGAATTTAGAACCAATGAGCCGGTAATCAACCCCAATGCATTACATTTCGCAGTTTCACAATCGGGAGAAACAGCAGATACATTATCTGCAGTAAAGGAAATCTTGCTCAAAGGTGGTAAAGTTCACGGTGTGGTAAATGTAGTTGGCTCATCAATTGCGAGATTGTGTGGTCAAGGGGTTTACATTCACTCAGGACCCGAACAGGCAGTAGCATCGACTAAGGCCTTCTCTAATATGGTGACTGCTCTAACAATTTTTGCTATTCAAGTTGGGCGCTCGAGAACCCTAAGCAAAGAAAAGGGCAAGGAAGTAATCGACAATCTTCAACAACTACCTCACTTAATTGAGGAGTATCTCGATAATCAAGGACCAATAATGGAAGCTGTTGATTTAGTTAAACATGCTAAGTGCGTCTTATTCCTCGGCCGCGGGATATCGGCACCAGTGGCTAAAGAGGGTGCACTAAAGTTAATGGAAGTGGCTTACATTCCTTGCCTAGCATATCCTGCTGGGGAAATGAAGCATGGTCCAATAGCATTGTTGGAAGAGGGCAGCCCGGTTATTTTTGTTGTACCTAATGACCATGTCAAAGAAAAGTCACGCTCAGCAATTCATGAATGTCGGGCTAGAGGTGCTAAAATAATTTTAATTCACGAAGCCGGTGATGATATTAGTGGTGAGGGAGACATAAATATTGCAATACCGAAAGTCAATAATTATCTTTCTCCAATGCTTTCGGTAATTCCTCTTCAATTAATCGCTTATCATACGGCTATAGCCCTTGGCTGTGATGTAGATAGGCCAAGGAATCTAGCAAAATCAGTTACCGTTGAATGATTAAAGAGTAGTAAACCGTTGTTCCTCAGACTTCCACTTGAATGGCTTATACCCTAGCAGATGGTTAGTATGACGCATCTTGATTACGCTTAGTTTTCTACTGACATCGTCATTGGAACGTTCCATTACTAAATGAATCACACCATCTGACAAGTAATCTTCAATTCCATACTCACCGAATTGTTTGTGATCCTCTCCAGTCATTTCACAGATGAAGAAGGAAGTTAATCCTAGTCTTCTTACCGCTTCAAATAATCGGAAAATTTCATCCCTTGGATTTTCCATTTTTGTCAGTGTAAAGAATGCACCTAATGAGTCAAAAACCAATAATTCAAATCCGATAGATTGTCGGTATGAAGTCAATTGTTTGATTAATTGGCCCATCCAATCTACTCGATTGCTCATACCTTGTTCGTCTAGCTGTACTCGTAAGTCTACTAGGTCAATAATCGCAATACGATTTCTAACTCTCGGATCATCAACATTCATTCCCATATTGCTCATGTGGGCGCGCAGCGATTCTTTGCCTTGTTCAAGAGTGATGTAGATTCCACTAGTCTCTCCATACAATACTGCGTTGTAAAGCATGGAAAAAGTTAGACTTGACTTCATTGCTCCAGATGCACCTGCCACTAAGCATATGTGCCCTTGAGGGATTCCACCCTGCATATTTTCGTCTAATCCTTCAATGTGTGTGGGTATTCTTTCTAGTCCAGACATTCGGCCACCGTTTGTCGGATTGCTATCAATCACTTGAATATGTCTAAAAATAGAACATGCATAATGACAATGTTGATTCAGTATAATGATTGCCTTTGTTATATGAGGGTATGGCTTGCTTCAGCGTCAAAGCGACGCAAGGAAATGTTGCTGCCTCTGTTTCACAACCTGCTTTGCCAAGCAGTTGAATTGGTTGATGAATCATCCGGTGCAGATACGGTGCCGGGACAAATTTTGGAAATCTGTCAAAAAAAGGCTGCGGCAGTAAATAATTCACAGGATTTTGATTTGATTATTGTAAGTGATACGATGCTACAAGATCCAGACTTTGATAATTTGGCCATGGGTAAAGCAAATGATGCCATCCAAGCTGCAGCCATGTTGCATCGGCTGTCAGGTCGACGGCATAGGGTTTGGTCTGCTACCGGAATTTTCCACCAAGGTGAATGGGAATTTCATTTGAATCAAGCAATTGTTGAATTTGAGAATTTAGCTGATGAAGTATTGGTAGAATTAGTACTAAATGAGTCATGGGTTGGTAAAGCAGGTTCGTATGACTTTGCAGGCGATATGGGTAAGTTCGCAAAACTTGTTGAAGGTGATGAAGCAACGGTGTTAGGTATTGCTGGAGATGCTATGGAGCGACTGGTAGAATTGAGTGACTATGAAACATAACGCTCGTGATGCATGGGTATTCTGTGCCAGTTGTCAAGAGATAATATCATGTCTTTGAATAGAATTACTACCATGTAAATCATCATTGAAGTTAGTGCAAAATTTCTCATTATGAAATATACTAAATCAGAATCATTACCCAGTATATCGATTCGGAAACCAATCATGAATAATGATAAAACTCCAATAAAATTGAACATTAGCATTTTGTGTAAATTTGGACGACTGTGTATAGACTGGTGTAGATGGTCCTTATGTAGGTAGATCACGGAACCCCATATTGATAGCATTACATTGGAGAATATTAGAGTTACATATGATATGTTGATGAACTTTCCTTCATCAAAATCTGGAATAATCGACATAATTGCTACAACCAAAAAATACATTTGGCCTTGACCTATCAGTACAGAATGTGGTTTACGGGTTTTCCCAATCGTATTTTGCAGCATCTTAATTGGTCTTGTTGAGATAAAAGCCCAAAAAAATGGTAAAGACTGACTGACATTGACAATATTTTCGTTAACTTGTCCTCGTTCATACAATAATACTGTAATGCAATGAACTAATGCTAAAACAAGATAGACTGCAACTACTGGACGAAAATCAGTAAATCTTACTAAATTCCATGACAGGCGTCGATTGAAATGAGCGAGAATTAGGGTTAGAGATATTGTTCCCATAAGAACTACAACATTGAAAGAGAAAGCAAACTCGAGTAAGCCGGCTTCTTCCCGGAAAATCCAACACCCAAGAATTACAAGAGCAGATACAGGAATCAATAATGCGGGTAAAAGTGCTACATTTCCACAATTTCTTTGGTTTTCTTTAGAATCTAAATGAAGTTTCCAACTCGGCCATGCAACTGACATTAGACCCCAACATAGTAAAACTAATCCAATAGTTACCATTTCAAACATTATGTTAAGATTATTAGAAAAAATACCTCCCATTATTAGTG
>CAXHFO010000197.1:0-3241 GCA_964015895.1 uncultured Candidatus Poseidoniales archaeon | reverse complement strand
TCATTAGCTAAGTCAGCGTGCATGCTTGGAATCATCATTACCGGACAATCTCTGGTTCTTGCTGCACTAAGTGCCATCAGTATAGGTCCATGTTGTAATCCATGCAGATAACTAGCCATCAGATCTCTTGTTGTAGGTGCAATAAGAATTCCATCTACCTCTTCAAGTGCTGTTAAATCACTCTCCCAGTCAGTTATTACTGGTGATTGCGTAGCCCATTCTATTGCTAATGGACTGATTATTTTTTGCGCCGAATGGGTCATCATCACAGTTACAATCGCCCCATGGCGTCGAAGTTCCCTGGCTAACCTGACAGTATCGACTGCGGCAATTCCCCCGCTTACGCCAAGTAAAATACGCTTCTTTGCAAGGCTATCGCCACGAATCTCAACATCCGTATCGCGCATCGCCATGGTCAAGGCAATGGCTGTCTAAATTTGACACCTTCGTTGAATATGTATATGATATTGTAAACCAATGGTTCAAGATTAGTGAATGACCGCAAGTATACATGGGCTCGAGTAGAGGTGACCAATTGGTGGTGGCAGGAATGAGTCCTAATTCGTTGACATCTAGTAACCGGGTATTCGATAGAATACACCGTGGGACATCGTTCATTGTGTTTATTGATGGCCTAATAGTAATGTATTTATTTTGGGCGATTTCAGGCATGATTTCTGCTTCAGCATCTACCGCGACTCTAGGATTTGTTTCTGTGGCATTTGGAGTTCTTACAGAAATCGCACAAAATGGGCATATTGGCCAGCGGCAACACTAATTTTGATTGCCGGGCTATTTTTTGGTATTAACGCCATAGAATCACTATTTTTCGTTATGCAAGGTAATATGGCGGGTCTTCTGTTCTTATTCTTGACTGGATGGGCTACTTTAGGTTCATTTAGAAGATTCTTGTATCATTTTAATCCAGTCTACAAGACTGGATATTTCAATAGTGATTCAAACTCCATGGATTTCCAATTAGAACATGGAGAAATGTTAGCTGCATGCCCAAAATGTATGGCAGTACTAGCAATTAGACCTTCAATGCTAAGCTCTAGTGACAAATGTCCTCATTGTCAGGCTTCGCTAATAGATCCCGAACTAGCAGCCAAGTATGGTGCAGTAGAAGAAGAGTAACACTAATCAGCGTGATGCTAGAGTTAGGTTCTTCCACATCTCTTCTGGAACTTCCATAGCCAGTCTTAGACCGCCCATTGCACCAAGGCGAACAGGGTCGTCTACAACGTGGACGTTAACATCTCCAAGATCTGATAGTTTTCTTTCGATCATAGCCCCAAGTCCACTTATTCCCGAGCCACCGCCTGCTAGAATCATATTTCTTCTAAACGAGTCTTGGTATTCAGGGTTGGAACTAGCTACTAGTTTCTTGACGTTCTCAACAATAGGGTCGACTATTGATTCACATGCTTTTTGAACACAGTCAGTAATGTCTAGGGTCATTGCCTTACCTTCAATTGAAAAGTCAACCATAATTGGTGAGTCGGGAGTTGAGGTGCTGACAAAAGAATGTTGTTCCTTCCATCTTCTAGCCATATCCTTGGTAATTTGTGCACCACTATACTTTGATTGCACTTCTTCAATAATTTTCCTGTCGATATAGTCTCCTGCGTACTCTGTGTGCATTTGATCTTCAGGGCTAGGGATGGTTCCATAGACTCTGCACAGGTCAGTAGTACCTGCTCCAATGTCAATTACCAGAGTATGTTCTAGCATATCCAGTGCATATGCTACTGCGAATGGCTCAGATATAATCATGGCTGCGTTAACTGTTCCAGCAGCAGCATCGAAGATTGCGGTTTTATCAACATAACTTGCTTCAGCAGGCGCTCCAATAACAGCAACTACACGGTCGTATTCTTCAGGGTCGGAAAGTGAGATTAGGTGGGTAATGAAGTGAGCGATAAAATCTCTGTCCTCTGAAGTATCTTTTATCACACCGTGTTCTAGAGGTCTAAACAAATTCAGTGCAAGTCTATTTTTTAGTGCTTCTTCACCAAACAAAACATCTCTCTTCAAGAAATTTCTTGCAATTGGATCTTTAGGGGTTCCAATAACGGTTAATTCTTCTTCTTCGTGACTATCTGAAGAAACCATCACAGAGCGAAAGGTTCCTAAATCAATTCCAATATACAATACATCTCCAGCCATATGACTCACTCACCCATCCCATTGCGACATACCTTATGAATAATCCCTATGCGGATAAGTAATTTAAGGTTCAAAAAACCATAAAATTAATTCTATAGAAAAGATAACTAATGGGTATTTTCTAGACTAACACCATTCTTCGCATGAATGACAGTACCATGTTCCATATTCCACATATAATTCGGCCATTGCTGAACATGAAGTACATTCTTTTAGGGTATTTTCACCACACATTTCGATAACCATTTGGATATGATATGCATCATCAATACCTAGTTCTTGTCTTAGTGACCACAATAATTGGTCTTCACTTGGAGAAATAATTCCATCTTCTAAAACCATCTCTACTACATTTCGATAATCTTCAAAGTCACTGGCATTTCTAGCATCTAAGATCACTCCATTCTTTTCAGCAACGATGTCTGTGCCACCTGGGTCATCAACAAACAAAACTAATGATTCACGCTTTAGGCTTTCATTTCTTAATTCAAATGAAACTCTTGTACCTTCGACATCAGCAAATACGAGATTTGATTTATTATTTATCACATTAGCAATCGATCTTGCTGTCTCTTCAGCATTTGCTCCTTTCTTCCAGCCCATGCCATCATTGACATTATATGAATAAAATTCAGTACCTTTCCCAGGATATTCCAAGCGTATCTCCTCGCCACCATCAAAGCCATTTGATACAATGGTTAAGGCTGCAACTTCAGTGGATACAATATTGTCTTCTTCATCAAACATTATCATCAGTGGCTTTCTTTCCTCTGTAGCGGTATTGAACCTGCCTTGCATTCCACTCATCCATTTGTCTTCCAAGCGTGCTAGACTAGCCTCTTGTTGTTCAGATAAATTACTTTCAACGCCAAGAACATTAGCCAAACTACCCGACTGAACATCTTTTTTGAACTGATCTATTAACTCTGCATCTCGGTGATAGGTCGGTATTTCTGTTTTTGATTTTGCTTCTACATAATCGGGGTCTGCCCATTCATGTGAGCAGGTAGCGCATCTTAGGTAGCCTGCCATCGATGAATTTTCTGCTTCTCCGCCACAACGCGGACAATCT
>CAXHFO010000196.1:0-3277 GCA_964015895.1 uncultured Candidatus Poseidoniales archaeon | reverse complement strand
CCAGTAAGAGTTTCGTACGCACTTAGCGAACACGGTGTGATTTGTGGAAGATTGCTTTCCCCGCTTGTTGCACACCTAAAGCTCCAATCTGGATCTGTTCAATGATTCACCCAGTGGATGGTTTAACTAAGGAGAACATCAACCTCCTCTTATGCCTCTAATAGCCCAGTGGGTAAGACAGCGTCCTTGGTTGGCTGCTGGTATTGCTGGAGCAGCAGGAGGGTTTGCTGGAGTCGCAAGCGGTATGGCTGCGGCTGCGAGCGCTGTTGGAGCGCTGGCATTTGGTGGAATTTCTACTAAGGCAAGAAATTCTGAACACCCTTTACGTCGAAGAATTCTCACAACTCTAGATAAGCATCCAGGACTTTGTTATCGAGAATTGCAAACTACTTTAGCAACTGCTAACGGCACCTTGCGCCACCATCTTGACGTCCTACAAACCCGCAAAAGCATCACAGTAATGCCAGTAAATGGCCGCACCTGTTATTTTGCTGGAGCACCAAGCCAAGTGGAAGTACTCAAAGGCATTGCAGTTACTGAGCAACGCGCCGCTTCAGCTCTACCAATTGGCTTATCCTTGGTTCAAAGATTGATTGTTGAAGATATTGTCAAAGAAGGAATCCCGCGCTCTCAAGCCCACCTCGCCAGAAGAATTGGTCGAACCAGAGCAACTGTTCACTCAGCAGTCAAAGTACTCAGGCGCAGAGGGATTCTACGAGACGATCGCATTGAATTAATGCCGCATATTGATATGAATATTGAGTGGCATGGCACCCGTGGCGTGGACTATGAGTGGCTAGATGAACGCCGATAGAGTTGCATTGCGTTATTTTTCGCCTCTCAAGCGGCATTTAATACATAGAATTCAAAGACCCTCGGCGTAGGCTTTAGTTTGAGCATCATGTTCAAAGTCAGAGTTCAAGAGATCTCTTTACCGACCAGTGACAGAGACTTAGACAGTTTAGTAACTTGGTTTATCGACACCCTATGCTTGGTGAGAAAGCGTGGCGACGACATGGCTGACCACGGTATTGCTGGGCCAGTCCATCGACTGCTACGCGATTACTTATTTGCGCAACCTGAAATCGGGTGGGATGCACAAATGCTTGCTGATGAATTGGCACTAACCCCTGCTTCGCTAAACCATCACCTAACTAGATTGGTTCAATCAGGAATTATCGGTTATACCAATGAAGGAAAAGGGTGGCGCAGATATTACTTACGTGGCGGTTCATTGTCCAAAGCAATCGAGTTGTTTACCACTCAATCTAGCACGATTGTCAGTCAACGTCTTGAGTTAATCGAGAATTATTGGGGGCGAGAGAATCCAAGATTAGTTCTTGAATTACCCGAAAAAGATAGCCCGCCATTGACTGTCGGAATTGTTGACCACCGCCCATTACAGGCTGAAACTGAGGAAAGTCAATTATCACAATGGATGGGCGATTTTGGATTACTTGGTGAGCGGCCCGGCAAAGAAGCCAAAGCGGATTCAAAGTCGGTACAATTATTCCAATTATTGTTGACTAGAGATTCACCACTTTCCCTTGATGAGGCGACGGAATTACTAGGCGGCCCTAAGGCTCGTATCGGACGGATAATGGAGCGATTTCGCAGTAGCGGTATGGTAGAGAGAGTTCCAAGAACTGACCGCTTAGGGGTCGCATTGTGGACTGCAATGACCACTCAATATCAGCGCAGAGGCGAAGATTGGATGCTAAAGAAAGGTGGATTTCAACGCATACTTAGTGCTAAACAACAATCAAATCTTCTCATGAAATTGAAGAAAGGCAAGTTGAATGTTGATGAGGTTGTTGGGGAAATGAAAAGTGTTGATCCTCAACAACAGATGCTGTTACTGAATTTACTGGGTGGAAGATTACCACTAGGTCACAGAATGAATGGTGAAGATGCTGCTCAAGTAGTGCGTAATGTACAAGATTCTTTAGATAGAGTGCTTAGAAGGATGCGCAGAGTTGCTGAAATGCTCGAATCCGAGTTATCGTAACAATTTATGCCAACCATTGAAAAATAATAGCCTAGACCAAGGTATGATGAGCGACTTAATCGGTCAGAAATTTGGTGAATGGGATGGCGGAGAACGACCGTTATTTCTCGCGCCAATGTCTGGAGTTACCGACCTGCCGTTTCGCTTGTTAGCCAAGGACTGCGGCGCTGATGTCACAATAACTGAGTTTACCAATAGTACTGCACTAAGTAGAGAGGCTGCGGTATCTTGGCGAAAAATGGAGTCTCATGAAACCGAAGTGCCGTTTATTCCGCAAATATTTGGCGGCAATGCAGAAGACATGGTGACTGCTGCAGAAATGTTAGCGCCAAGTTGTGATATTATTGACCTAAACTTTGGTTGTCCAGCCCCCAAAGTAACCAAGATTTGTGCTGGTGCAGCACTGATGGGCCAGCCAGATGATCTGGTGTCTATGGTAAGTGGAATAATCGATAATGTTGAGGTCCCAGTAACGGCAAAAATGCGGCTTGGCACTGGTGCTAGTCAGCATAATGCGATTGAAATTTGTCAACGCTTAGAAGATGTGGGAACTAGCCGGTTATGTGTTCACGGACGGACATTAAAACAACGTTATTCTGGCCAAGCTGATTGGGATTACATCAAACAAGTTGTTGATTCTGTTGAAGTCCCAGTAGTTGCTAATGGTGATGTCGTGGATGCTAAAAGTGCCGCTGACTGCTTGACTGTAACAAATGCCTCGGGACTGATGATTGGGCGTGGAGCGATTGGCAGACCAGCAATGTTTGGTGAAATGAAGGTTGGACTGGGTTGGATGGAAGAAACTGATTTACCTTGGGTAAAAGCCAATGACCAATGGTTTGAGTTTGATGAAACTGACAAAGCCTTTGCCACAAGAAAATGGTGTTGGGACCGTTACATCGAATTATCTCACGCTACTGTTGGGATTCAAGCAAGGTGGATGCAGAGACATGCTGTAGCCTTCACAAAGGGCCTACCTGGTGGTAAAAAAATACGCTCAATAATGCATGAAATGCCTACGCCTGAAGATTTTGCTCAAGCGATAAGTGAATTTCTTGTTGGTGATACTGCCTTCTAAAACTGTGAATAGTCAATCCTTTTGCCAAAGATTGCCAAGGAAAGTAGAATTACTAATATTGTTGACATATATGATATTGAAGGTATAGTGGAACTTTGTAGGTCTTGGAATTTAATCTCCATATCTTCTCCTGCGATCCTAAATCCCTGTCTCTTATACACATCTCCGAGCCCACGAGACCGCTGATAATC
>CAXHFO010000195.1:0-3312 GCA_964015895.1 uncultured Candidatus Poseidoniales archaeon | reverse complement strand
ATTATGACTCACTACCTAGACAAGCGAAAAGAGATTGAAGAACAGCAAGAAAAACTCCGAGATTCAGGATGGGGTGATTATGCCAAAAACCTCACATGGAGTAATGTTAAGGCCAAAGTCCACAAATTAGACTATGCTAACTTTAGTTTCACAACCGATGATATGACCAAGGTTTTAGATTGGGCTGACGAACATAGTATAAGTTATGACTTTGTTCTTCAGTTATTTTTCGATTGGGCATCTGTAGAGGCAGGTAGAGAACTTGACAGTTTGTTGTATGAAACGGGGTTGTACGCACCAACAATTTTCGGTCTTTCGTTCAAGTATAAACCAAGGTCGCCAGAATTCTGTCGGAAAATTTATTGTTTAATCAAAGGATATAACGGAAATAATCTGCAATATCTCATGCTTGCCGCCATACAAAGTTGGGCCAAAGACATAAAGCCGTCACATAATTTCCTTGTTAGAAAAGAGAATATTTGGACCCGATCATTTCAATTGCTTAGAGGCATAATCGAATCTCTTGGTCGTCCAAGGGCTATTATCGACTATGGCTTAATTAAAATCAAGGGTGATAGCGGAAGATGGTATGGTTTGAAACCTGCAGTGTTCAAAACTGACCGTCAGTGGTGGCAAGTATCTATTCTTCCAAAAGGTCCGCTTATTTGTATAGACATTCAAAAGCAGCATATTAAAATGCCAATTGGTGATCAATTAGCATCAGTTGTTCTGACATTAGCCAATGATAGTATGATGGATAGTGAAGTATATACTCTAGCTGATCACAGATTCGAAGATTGAACTATAATTTTCAGTAAGACTTGCCAGTCTAAAATGGCGCTGTTATCCCAGCATAGGATAAAATAAAGGAGGAAAAAAACATGAATAAAACAAACAAGAAAATAGAACAAGCAAACCAAGATGAGGGTAAACTCATCAGAATAGAAGTGGCTGATCCAGCCCACGGGCATCAAACCTTGATGCTCAAACCAGAGGAGACTCAAGAGTACTTGAGTAACCATACTGACAAGTGGGTATTTGTTGATAACGAATTCACCCAACATCAAAATTTGTCAACAGTTGATTGGAATACAACAGTAACAGTCAGGCTACTACCGGGTCTAGTTGGAGGTTTGTCCAGCAAATCATCACCAATTGAGGAATGATTCTAATGAGTAATGAAGATGATGAATATAGGACAATCAATGTGTTAATTGTTGGTCTTGGGGGCATTGGTTCTCAACTGACAGATTTGATCGCTCCAGTACTTAGAAGTACACTATTGCTACCTGAGATTCGACTACACTTAATGGATGGTGATATCGTAGAGGAAGGGAATCTGGGACACCAGAGATTCACCGAGCATGACATTGGCAAATCCAAGGCAGAAGTCCTCTCAAAGAGACATCACGTCGGCTGGAACCTTCCAGTGATTATCCACAACAAGAATCTTACATCAGCAAGTCAGTTAGAAGGCTATGACATAATTGTCGTGGCCGTTGACAGGCAACAGCCACGCGAGTTGGTACACAATAGCGATGCACATTGGGTAGATTTACGGTGCCGAGGCGATGGTTGGTTGTTAATCGATAGTGATACCAACAGAAACATACTTGCTAAGATACCACAAAACGAAAAACCAGTTGGTTGTCAATTGCCAGGTGCTGTAGCAGACGATAACATAGAATTTGGATTTGCAGCAGTTGCGGCACTCGGTGCTCAATGGCTCATGCAGAAAATTAGGCTGCTCGATGGGCGGCTTGAATCAAAAACACCTAAATTCAGCATGGGCTATCTTACCCATGGTCAAATGAAGACATCAATATTGGAGGAGATTTAAGTGGATTTCACACATATCAAAGAACACTCAAATAGTATCATAGATGTTGAATCAGAACTTAGTAGGGAATTTGTAATTGAACAAGCCAAGCAAAGTAACTGGTATTTTATCTATCTTCTAAGCAAAAGTGTCGCAAGAGAGGTATCTATTCTAGTAGATGCTAATGACCACTATTGGGTCGATTGGGGGACAATTGGGCGGGTCAAATTAAGCCCGCCGACAGGTTCAGTATTGCCTTTCAAACTGTGGGTTCACACCCACCCTTCGAACACGGCTTACTGGAGCCTTACCGATCGCAATTCGCTTGATATGGCTAAAGGAATACTAGAAGAGGCACTAGTTTTGGGGGAAGATGGCTTACTTTCAACAGCCCTTCAACCAATAACCTCAAACACTGTTGACGACATAAATTCTAATCTACAATGGACGGAGGAAGAGGTTACTAGTTGGTTTGATTACTACTGCAATGATATGCCAGAGTTTAGAGATGTAGTCTACAACATAAATTTCGCATCCATATGGAAGGGAAAAATAGAGCGCCGCGATCGTTATCATTTCGGCAATGATACATTTGATCCGGCAGGATACAAATCAAAATTTGGTTAAACATACCAATCAATGATGTTCATACGGCTGCAAGGCCGCTAATAGGAGGAAAGAAAATGAAAGAAGATAAGGAAAAAGAGAATAATATCGAAATGAAAGAATTTATATCGGCTTTGTATAAGTTGATAATCACTAAAACTGAGAGTTTAGAAGAGGAAGCTAAGTTGAATAAGCAATTCATGAAGGATCATGGAATTGGTGCTAAAGCAGAATTTAATTCCAAGCAGGATTGGCCAGAAAAATTCAACGATGAATGGTCCTAAATTCAAACAAATTTAAAGCGCTTAAACGTGGTGCTAAAAAGACGTTCAGGTGAGTGAGAGGCTCATAAATAACAAAAAGAAAAAGGAGAATGAAGATATGAAAGAAAATAAAGCAGAAGAAAATGGAATAATGGAGCAAATAGAAGAGGAGGGAAACAACGACACTAAATTCACAATCAACAGTCCGATTGGAGATGTTTCAGTCGATATGCTAGAATATGAGGCAGCTAAGAAAAGCGCAAAAAAGCAGGTTAATCCACCTGAATTAAGCCTCATTACTCAAAAAGTACAGAAGTTCCTTGGTGGGCAAGAAGAAACCGATTTTATATATTTTAGATCGAGATTAGGTTCTCTAATCAAACTACACATTGATGACGAATTCGATGACTATGAGATAGTGAAAGAATTTTATTTACATGGCTCCATAGAAATACCTGCAATCTATTCAAATACCGAAGTGGCTAATTCCGAGAAGAAAAGATTCCTCCAAACAGGTGTAAGATTTTATGAAAATGAAACGGAGAAATTTGTTGTTATTTGTACAGTTGATGATTATGACCACGATGAGCGAATCACTATTATGACAATAGAAGAGGGCAGAGG
>CAXHFO010000194.1:0-3355 GCA_964015895.1 uncultured Candidatus Poseidoniales archaeon | reverse complement strand
ATTATCAGCGGTCTCGTGGGCTCGGAGATGTGTATAAGAGACAGGTTAAAAGACCGTCACGCCATTTTAGCAACCGTAGAATCAATGATTGCTGAATCAGAAAAACATGTCTGGTTATTGCTGGGAAGATGGGGCATACTACATCTATTAAGATCTGGAGCCATGGATGCATTAACAGATTCATTGAACCGTGGAGTTGAAGTTAAATTGGTAATTTGTGTTGATGAAAAAACTATCAGATTTTATGACCAATTAGACAAAAGGATAGAAATAAGGCATCATCCGGAATTTAACTTATGTGGTGTTTTTATCGATAATGAAGTTGGGATACAATACGTCCAAACAGAGGATACTCCAACAGGTAGAGGCAAAGATGATACTGCAATATTAATGGAGTCTGATATGTTACTATCAGCACAAAGTGAATTACTAAGAATTCAATGGAATGCGGCTAATTCATACAGTTCAGCTAAAGCTAAGATGATTGATGGAATGATGACAGAACCTTTGAAATTGACTCTAGGCGATGGTTCATTCTACGAACGTTTCAAAGAATCTATGAAAATGGGCATTGACCAGCAAACTAATGCAGTACTAACAAAAGGTGGCATACCAGTTGTTGATGAAAACATACCACAATCAAACACATTGACTGCTTTGGGAATAAATACGAACCAATTGTTCCAAGATGTTGGCATACGAATAGGACAAGAATTAGCGGTCAAATTACAACATATTGATGATGATAAAATTTTCTGGGCCAATATCAAAACTGAATGGGAAGATTTGGGCATGGGTCAAATAGAATTTGATAATCTACCACCTAAAATGATAACAGTAAATGATGGCAACGCATGTGATGGCAGACCCCAGATAGGCGGTATGTTTTGCAATATGGATGAAAGCGTTATTGCAGGAATAGTCAAAGAACGTCATGGTAAATCTGTTAATTTGAATAAACGTGAATGCTCAACTTCAGAAGAAATGTCATGCTGCTACGAAATTGGAATAAATGATTAAATTTTAATCGATTAGTACACAGATTCATAGATGAGTAACTGTTGGGATTAACATGGATTGCGGAACTTGTGAAACAGCGGGGCCAGTTTTGGTACAACAACCAGAGGTTGTCGAAGTACAACTTACCATAACTCAAAATGCAGTAGATATGTTAAGCCAAGCATTTGGTGAAGATCGAAGTATGGGTCTACTAGTGGGAGTATTATCGGGCGGTTGCTCAGGTTATATGTACGATTTACAGATTGTTGAAGAAACAGAAATTGAATGTCAAGAGCTAGATATTTCCGGTTTTAGAATTTTAGTTCCTAAGGCTTCCAGCCATCTGCTCAATGGTATTCAAATCGATTATGAAGATCGCTTAATGGGCGGTGGTTTCAAAATAAACAACCCAAATGCCAGTTCGTCTTGCGGTTGTGGTGAGTCCTTCGCTTAGGTGTCGAATATGCCAAGGTTGGCTTATCATCTAGCAGACTTGAATATTTGGCGAGGTAAAGATGCAATTAAATTTCTTAACGGATTATCTACCAACAAAATAGATAAAATTCCAGAAAATAAAGTTATTTCTACTACCGTGTTAACAGAAAGAGCCAAGATTCTAGATGTTCTTCATATTTTCAACTTGAACAATATGATAATATCCATTGGCAATAGTGATAATTCTGAGCAATTATTTTCTTTCATCAATAAAAAAATTCTTTTACAGGACATCCAATTGCAAAATATTTCTTCACTAAATAAAGTTGATATTGTTTATGATAATCTACTAGCAGATAATTCCAACTCTGTTCAATCTAGCAATGGAATTACCACTGTTAATATTGATGGTCATTACAATTTTGAGATTTATTCTGTCGCTAATGCTGTTGACTTTGATTATATGTCAGATGATATATTTGATCAATGGCGTATAGACAATTTAATCCCATGGCATGGGCATGAAATAACCAATAAAAAAAATCCATATCAATGTGGCTTGGGAAATTATGTCCATGAGAATAAAGGATGTTATACTGGTCAAGAGATTCTAACTCGTATGAGAAGTCGTAACAAGGGAATATATGAACTTAAACAAGTAAAAAATAATGAAGTTGACGATAAATATATCACTACAAAGGGTGATAACTTAAGTCTTGCATTACTTAGAATTTAGTAGCCGAGAAGTTCAGATAATTGAGTTTTGTAAAAATTCCCAGATTTCTGGAGACTTGATAGTTCTTCATCACTTAGTTCCAGTTGAAATATTTGCTCTATTCCAGATGCACCAAGTATAACAGGGACACCGATGTAAACATCATCTAAACCATACTGACCAGTTAGATATGCTGATGCTGGAATCAAACGCTTCCGGTCTAGCAATACCGCTTCTGCCATAATTGCTGCTGCAGAACCCGGGGCGTAAAATGCTGAACCACGCTCAAGTAATTTGACAATTTCTCCTCCTCCAGACGCGGTTCTTTTGCATATTGCATCAATAGTGGCGTCGTCTAATAAGTGAGTGATTGCAATTCCGCCAACTGTAGTAAACCTCGGCAATGGCACCATAGTATCACCATGACCACCCAAAACCATTGCTTGGACATCTTCTTCAGAACAACCAACAGCATCTGCAACAAAATGAGTCATCCTTGCGCTATCTAATATTCCAGCTTGCCCACATACTCGGTTTGCCGGGAAACCTGTTACTTTTTGCATGTGATAAGTCATCAAATCTAATGGATTAGTAACCATGATAATGATACTGTTCGGAGCATGTTGCTTGATGCCCTCTCCAACTTGTGTTACTATGTTTGCATTCTTAGCGATTAAATCTTCTCTAGTCATACCAGGTTGCCTAGGAAATCCAGAGGTTACGACAACCACATCGGCACCTGCAATATCTTCATAATTTGACGTGCCAGTAAGCGACCCGTCGTAATTTAGTACCTGCCCATTTTGTGACATGTCTAGGGCTTTACCTTTGGCAAATCCTTCATATATGTCTAAAAGAACAATGTCACCTAATTTTTTTTGTGCAAGCACAAATGCACATGTTGCGCCAACATTTCCTGCCCCAATTACTGCGATTTTTTTTCGTGAGTTTGCCAAATTTAACACCTTATGTTTGTCGCCAAGTAAAGGCGTAAAATAAGTTAGTTGGTCTCTGGCCCGACTGTATAATTATACATTCCAAGCGTGTTATCTAAAAGCCTCCTTTGATTGGGTTAGAATAACCCCAGTTGGCAAGACTGGAATTGGTGGTCAAAATGAGACTAGGTGTGCCAAAAGAACCAGATAATGAAACCCGTGTTGCGATAGTACCTTCAAGCATGAAAAAATTGACAAAAGCCGGTTTTGA
>CAXHFO010000193.1:0-3398 GCA_964015895.1 uncultured Candidatus Poseidoniales archaeon | reverse complement strand
ATACCGTTGTGATCATTGCAAACGAATACATTGACTTTCACAATTTGTTTCGAGGGATGCCCACGAATTCACTTAAGCACATTCGAGTATTTCCCATCCGGAAAAAAGTTGATAAGTTGAAAATACTAACAAACACCCATGCAGAAGATTGCGATTCTACTGGGCGTTATACTTGTGGCAGCAAGTTTGAGTGGATGCTTAGATTCAAACGAAAGTTCAGACGGTGGAGAAAATACGGATGCCATTAATCAGGACCTCGATAACACTGAATTAAACGATGAAAATGCAGATCAAAACTTGGATAATGATACTGAAGGTCAAGGCAATGAGGGTTCAGTTCCCGGTGGCGGTGATGAAAATCAAAGCAATGAGAGTACAGTTCCTGATGGCGGTGATGAAAATCAAGGCAATGAGAGTATCGATCCCGATAATGGCTCACAAACCCCCGGCGCTGGTGACGATGATCAGCAAACTCCTGATGATCCTATTAACTCCAATAACAGAGTGAATATTTATGATCAGAACTGGAGCACTCTCATTCAGGATTGTGACGACAACCTCAATCCTAGTGTTTGGCAAGCTTCAAGTGTAAATGCCTTGTTTGAGGCTCTTGACTATGATAACAGTAGCGACGTAAGTTACTGTGAGATATTTGTCAAAATAGATCACCAACTAATGCCTTACAGTAATGATTACGCCATGCACCGATGGACTTCGAGTAAGTCAGATTCCTTTACTTGGGAGGCATTGGATGATGTTGAAAGGTTCTCTTCATCAATTTCGAATGAGTTACAAGATGCGTTCGAAAACGCAGATGTGGATGAAGATCAGCACATTGATGGGTCAGAGATTGATGCATTCCTACTGGAAATGTTTGATATCTACTTCCCAGATGGCAATTCAAATTATGATAACTATGTAGAATACAGAATAGATAGTATTCGTGATGGTATACTGCCTTTGGCAGATGTTGGTGATGACGGAGTCTTGAATTTCGCTGAATTTACTGAATATTATCTCTTAGGAGATGAAGATTATTATTTCGATGTATACATTTTCCACAGCGAGTTATCCAATACCTTTGAGTATGCCCTTGGTTATAGCCCATATGAGTTGTTTAATGTCACAGATACCGATCAAAACGGTATTATTACAGTTGACGATTTTATTTATCTCGGGACTGATTTTGAAGGAGATCAAGATTTTTATTGGGATTTTTGTGAATGGGATGAATATTTGGGAGAGTATCTCTGTTGGGTTGAAGACTTGAGCGTTCTGTCAGATGATGCTATTGACGAACTTGAGGATTGCGAACAGTCGGAAAATGGGTGCGAGACAGAAGTGTACTGCGAGGAGATTTCCTACGGCTCATGGATATGCATCTACGATGATGACGATGATGAGGACGATGATGAGGACGATGATGAGGACGAAAACACCCCGTCGATTTCAGCACAAGATTGGCAGATTTTCTCGTATGGTTACTGTGAATGGGAAGGTAATCAAAGCTCGGATGTAAATGACGTTTGGTGGTGTATGTCAGATAGTTCTGATAATGAATGGCACAGTGAATGGCATTACTGCGTTCTACACGGATTCGACTGGCATTGTACGAACTTTTTTGGGCCAATTGAAGATGATAGAAATCCTTACTATTATTATGATTTATGGCGGTCCTATATGTTTGATTTTGAAGAAGAATACATAGAAAATATATTTTCAAAAATATTCTACTGTGCGAGCGGTGATGACGATTTTGTAGACATTGAAGAATTTACCCAACTGTATTACCTTATGTTGATTGATGACAGCAATCTCGCCAGTTTTTGCGTGCTCGACGTTGATGGTGATATGAATTTAACAGTCAGTGAGATCGTCTCGTCTACCAACCAGGCGTCGATTTACTGGTATGGCATTCAAGCAATTGGAGATTTCAATTTCGATGTTTTGACCAACATCTTTTCTCAATTTGATGTCGATGAAAGCAGCAGTCTCGATTACAGCGAATACACAGAGAGTAAGTATTGGAAAAGTATGGGGTATACTGACTATTCAAATGGATTTATTTGTGGAGATGGCACGGTTATTTCTCAGTCCTATGTCAATGATGGTATAGTCGATTGTTTTGATGGCTCAGATGAATCTTCAGATGAAGACGATACATTCGTTTGTGATAACGGTGAGGAAATTCCTGCATCGTGGGTGAATGACGGTGAAGATGACTGTTCTGATGGCTCTGATGAAAATTATGATCCTTATGTTATCCGAGTTTCGCTAAGCCCTTGTGGTCACGAAAACGATGGAGTTTGCATTGGTTTAGAATGTGGCTTCCCAGAATTTAGCACCTTGGATAATAACTCCAATGGGGCTCTCAATATCAGTGAATTCGTGTTGGGATTAAAAGAGTTTGATGACCGCTACAGTTATGATTATTTGATTAATATATTTGAGTATCTTACTGATTATGAGGATGATGCAGCTGTGAATGAATCACTGTACTCGATTATGGATTTTGGTGAATTTGACAGGATTTGTTTTGGTCTCGAGTGTTCAATTCCTCAGTTTACTGAACTTGACTCGAATGCAGATGGGATGTTGGATAGAGGTGAATTTGTTAATGGTCTCAGCGAGGCCGACCCTCGGTACAGCGACCAGTATTCAGACATGTTTAACGAAACCAGCGGTTCAGATCAGTTACTTGATAAAAGTGAATATGATGAATTTACAGAACAACTAAATTTCTATTCATACCCTGATGAGGGCGTCATAAACCATAGTGAAACCGACCTAAACTTTTCCAAGGTGAGTCCAAGTTGTTGGCACATCCAATTTTTTGACGGAACGAACCCGGATTTCAGCACCTGGGGAGGCTCAGTTCAATTTACTGATTCAAATGGAGAAGTTAGTACAATTGAGGATTTTTCCCACTATTTGTCGTTTGTTTCACTCAATGAATCATTGACCTGGACAATTGAATATACCTTTGATGAAGACGATGTCGGATTCATAATAGATGGTGTGACATATGAGAGTGGATATTTTGGTGGTGAAGGAACAATTGTCATAACGTTCACAGAATGAACGAGATAATTTTACTACGCAGTAAGGCATTGAAAGCTTCTTTTTGTTTTTGAAACACTAAAATATTCTCAATACAACACTTATTCGAGATATACAATGCAGAAGTGAGATATAAGATACTGAATTGAGTGATGAATTATTCGGATAGGCCCTATCTATTCGCCCATCCTACTGTTGCAAAGATAATTAACGCGATTCCTACAACCAGCAAAGCGGGCCAACCAAAAGAGATTATAGCAATTGATGAAATTCATGCTACAATACCAACCCTTACTTTCACAACAGGATCACGAAAATCTTCGGTAGAACTGAACCAT
>CAXHFO010000192.1:0-3433 GCA_964015895.1 uncultured Candidatus Poseidoniales archaeon | reverse complement strand
TTAATTACAATCGCAAAAAGTGTTGCTGGGCTTCGACGGTCTTTGGGTCTGGTTGATCTTTAGCCAACTCACGTTCTTCCAACTTCTTGACGTCAATTTTTTGCATAAATAATGAGAATACAAATATTGGTAACATCATAACAAAAGTCTTGATTTCAACTGGCTCAAAAGTAGAAACTTGATTGCTGGTAGCCAATAATCCGGCTAAAATCAATCCGTAGGCAGCAAAGATTGCCGAAAAGATAGTTGGTAAGATACGATTTATCCCCATAGTGAAAAACAATGCCGCCAGTGCGGCTATACCACTCCACAATTCACTTCTTTCAACATCAAAACCATAGTTGTTAAGAGTCTGAATAGCAGTAGAAAAGGCGATGAAAATAAAGGCAGAGGTAAGCAGTCTTGTACTCATAATCACTGAGGCTGATAGGATAAGCCCAAACAGCAAACAAATTATTCCGGTCGCTTGTAATGGAGTTAACGCAATGCCGAGTTCTTCAACTGTCGGTAAAATACTCGGCGACATAACATAACCAATTGCTGCACCAATTACCATTGTAACTATCTGAAGTCTTCTATGGCCTTGAAAAAATAAGATCAGAGACAATATTGCCACAGGAAGTGCAAGTGCTGGACCAACCTCATCCATTTTCATCGCCAGTTCGCTAGATAACTGATCTATCTCCATAGGCTAACGCTTTGTGGCAGGAAAGAGATGTAATGATATTTACTCGAAAAACCGGTGTTTGATTACCAATATCAAACAGTAATGATTGAAAGCCGAATTTCTATGGCTAGCATGTTGAGGGTGCAGCATGAGTGATGAAATTGACTGGGACAGTTTGACATTTTCGCTTACTCCAACCGATCATATGTACATCACTGAGACTCAGATGGACGAGGCTTGGATGCCTGGAGAAATGTCGCCTTATGGTGACATGAAAATTTCACCGGCTGCTGGAGTGCTAAATTATGGCCAAGGGCTATTTGAAGGTATGAAAGCCTATCGAACCTCAAAAGACCGAGTTGTATTCTTTAGACCAGAAGAGAATGCTAGAAGAATGCAAAGAGGCGCTGACCGACTAAAGATGCCGCCAGTGCCCGAGTCTATTTTTATCGACGCAGTTGAACAATGTGTGCAAGCTAACTTACGCTGGCTACCACCAATGGGTAAAGGCGCAATGTATGTTAGGCCTCTGTTGATGGGTTCTGGCCCAATTCTAGGCGTTGCACCCGCACCATTTTACCGATTCTTAGTCTATGTTACTCCAGTTGGACCGTATTTCAAAGGCGGGGTTAAAGCAATCGATTTATTGATTTCAGACAACCATCACAGAGCCGCCCCTGGCGGTTCTGGTGGCGTCAAAGCAATCGGCAACTATGCGCCTGGGATGAAGCCAAGCAAGGATGCTAAGGCTAAGGGGTACGCCGAAATCATCTATCTTGATGCGCAAACTCATTCATGCATAGAAGAAGTTGGCGCGGCCAACTTCTTTTGCGTCAAGGACGGCGTGCTTTACACACCCGAGTTAACTGGTACAATATTGCCAGGCATTACCCGCGACAGCATTATTCAACTGGCAAGGCATGCGGGAATTGAAGTCCATGAAACTAGAGTAACTGCAGAGTTTGCCATGAGTGCTGATGAAGCATTTTGCTGTGGAACTGCAGCGGTAATTTCACCAATTGGCTCAATAACACAAGGCGAAGAAAAGGCCACATATGGAGCAGGAAAGCCCGGGGCTATGACTCAAATGTTGTATGAGCACTTGGTTGGGATTCAAAACGAAACCAAAGAAGACATCTTCGGCTGGCTACATGAAGTGCCGGTATGATTAACGCTTCTTGAAACCCGAACGCTTCCTTGAACTAGGCTTTTGACCGCCAGAGCCGCGTGACTTTCTCTGAGAGCGAGCTCTTCTGTCACCGGTTTTTGGACCTTCAGCGATTCTTTGCGCTTCGGTATTTTTGATATCTTTTTGCATTTGGCGCCATTCTGCACCGATCATCTGGAGAATCTCTTCTTTATTGCTGGCGCCAATCGACTTTTTTGCCCCGCTTCGTGAAACCCAAAGACGCCCTTCTTTCCCGTATGGTCTATTAGGATGAGAAATTTGTTCCTCACGCTTGATTTTTTTTAGCCCGACTTTGCGAGCAGCATAAAACAATGAATCCAAATCAGGTTTGAGCACTGAGGAATCTCTTGGTACTCTTCGTCCACTACGGCGTGAGGTTTTAGCATCAAAATATCCGGGCCAGATAGAAAGTCTGTCGGGATTGTGGTCCATCATCTCACCTTGGCGCAAAGAACGCGGTTTGCATTCACTCAACTAGTACGCCGTTGATGACTCCATCCTTACCTGGACGGGAAGTAATTCGAACTCGACCTTTGTCGGTTTCGATAATTGCACCCTTAACTAGTACGTTTCTACGGACATAGTTAGGGTCAGATTCGTTTTCAACAACGTTTTCAATGGTTCCAAGTACAGTTTTACCAGTTTTTGGATTATTGATTGAAACCTTGTTAGCAGCAAGTACACGTACCAAGGTGTTGCCACCTGTTCTGCGGTAAATCTTTCTTTTCGGCTCTCCAATAAGTGCCATTTGTTTCTCAGTTGAGATCTCAGTTGACCGCTTACCGCGAGCCTGTACCCTTCGACCACCGCTTGGTTTTCTACGTGAAATTCCGTGCCATTGAGCCATAGTTATGCTTCCTTGCAGGACACACCGACTGGCGAGGGATATATGAAATCAACCCTCACTGGCAAATTGCTTCTATTTGTGAAATTATCTTACCGTCAGTTGTTTCTAGTGTTGCAATTAGCTCATCTCCAACCAATAATTGGGCAACTCCTGCAGGTGTTCCAGTGAATAGATAGTCGCCAGCAACAACCGGCGCCCATTCCAGCAAACTGTCCATCTGTTGCTGTGGACTAATACTCATCGAAGAAAGGTTTGAGGTTTGTTTTATGATGTCATTGACGGTCAAATTAATCACATATTCTCCAGCAACCAAGTCATTTAATTCACCATTAAATGAAGCAAAGCCACCAACAACTGCACTGCCTCTGAAACACTTGCCTTTAGTCCACGGCAGCTGTTCACTGCGCAGTTGTGATTGAGTGTCTCGGTCAGTTAAATCAAGTCCGATGGCAATTGCTTCAGGTTGCAAATTATTGCCAAGGCGAATTACACATTCGACCTCATGGTGTACTGAGCCTGGATGGGTTGATACTTGGATTGGGCCAGTGCGTTGAAGGCAATTATTTGGCTTGACAAAAAATACCGGTTCAGCAGGTTGCTGATTCCCTAATTCTGTTGCATGTTTAGCAAAAGTACGGATTGCACACCATAGAGCCATAATCACCCCAACGAGAACCAGCACATCAATACCTACCCAAAGACAACTGTCAAAAACCATCAGTTTTACCGG
>CAXHFO010000191.1:0-3435 GCA_964015895.1 uncultured Candidatus Poseidoniales archaeon | reverse complement strand
GGAACGCCAACTGAACTTTGGCCAACTACTGCTTACACAGTTTGGGCCAACAATAGTGGGGGCTCAAGTTCAGCAACGGTCAACATCACCATCAACGATCAACCGCCTGACTTCTTCTATTCACCAGATGAATTGAATCTAACAAAGGGCTTGACAAACAATTTACCTGCGATACCGACCAATACTGGCGGAGACACTCAAACTACTGCAATATCTTGTTCTTCATCTGTCAAACTCTTCGTGGTTGCCGATCAACAAGGAACGCGCCATGTCTTGTGTGGCAGTACTCTCTATAGCGTCGGTCTCAATGTTGGGCTCTACCAACAAACAGCCACAATCGTGACAGGCAATCCATTTGCGTTGGAAATAGATGACGACGGCAATCTCCACATTGGTCACTTTGTAAACAATTATCCATATCTCGAGATCCATCACGCAACGAACAAAAATGGTTCATGGGAATCAAGCAATGTTCACAACTTCGGCATAGGTGGTTCGGTAAGTTATGGCCAAAATGGATTCAGTATGGCCGTTGGCAGTGACGGCAGCATTCACTTCACTTACATCCGAGTCACGAGCGCAGGGAACACAAATAATCTCTATCATCTCAGTAATCAAAGTGGTTCATGGTCTAGTGTATTGTTAACAAGCCAAAACAAACCAGATGAACCATCTCTTACTCTCAACAATGACAATGTGCCACACATCGCATTCTCTGCTGGAAATTCTTTCAGTGTTGGAAAATATGAGAATGGCTCGTACACTACTCTTCTCTCCCGCTCGAATTACGTGGATCCAGATATCGCAATCGATGCTCAGGGAGATGTTCACGTGGTGTATCGAACGAACGGATATGGCCTTTATTATTCAACCAACGCTTCTAGCTCGTGGCAACATACCTCAATTGACCAAACAAAAAAGCACATTGATGTTAAGATTGCGTTGGACAGCAACGATTACCCGCATGTGACGACCGCTTCCATCACCGGGCAGTATAACAATTACAGACATGTCAATTATTACAGCCATGATGGAAGTTTTTGGAGTGGTGGCAGTATAACTTCAAGGATTAATCTGCAACTACCTAGGCCGGACATCTTCATCGATGATAACGACGTAATTTCAATGGTCTATCATGATGGAACTTACGCCAATCTTTTGACTGAAACAGGTTCTACAACCTACGGTTATAGCATATCTCCAGACTTGCCAACTGGACTCACGTTCTCGCCAAGTAATGGTATGATTTCTGGAATACCATATGACTTGCTGGACAGAACTGAATTCACAATCACGGCAACCAATAGTGGTGGTTCGAGTACGGCTTACATCAACATCACCGTAGTTGACCAAGTGCCCACAGTTGTTTATTCACCAGATGTTCTTGACTTAACCAATAATACTGCAAGTCCAAACCTGCCACTCGCACCAACTGTAACTGGACAAGGTACAATCATTTCTTGGGAATTAAACAATACAAGCCTACCATCAGGAATCTTGTTCGGCTCTGATAACGGGACCTTCTATGGAACTCCTACTGAACTTTGGACAACAACTGCATACAAGGTTTGGGCAAACAATACCGGTGGAACAGTTGAGGCTTATCTCAACATTACAGTAGTTGATGAGTTGCCGACTCTGTCTTACTCGCCAGATAATTTGACGCTGACCAAGGGTCAAGCCAGCAGCGACTTACCGCTTACACCGACAGTAACTGGTCCAGGTGCAATTACCTCATGGGAGATTTCACCAGACCTACCAAACGGCCTTTCCTTTGGTACAAGTAACGGTACGATTTGGGGTATTGCAACAGTCTTGCAAACCAGTCCAGTGACATACACAGTTTGGGTCAACAACAGTGGTGGCTCGACCAGTGCTACTGTGAACATAACCATCAACGATGAGCCCCCTAACTTCTTCTATTCACCTGATGAATTGAACCTCACCAAGAGTCTTAGCAGTAGCGACTTGCCGCTTTCACCGACCAATACTGGAGGCAACACTCAAACTGCTGCATTTTCTTGTTCTTCATCTTCCCAACTCTTCATGGTTGCCGATCACGAAGGTACGCGCCATGTCTTGTGCGGCACCACCCTCTACAGCATCGACCTCAACGGTACGCAGACCATGTCGAGCAATATTGTGACAGGAACAGCCTTTGGATTGGAAATCGATGACGACGGTCATCTCCACATCGGTCACAGTGTATCTGGTCCAAACATTTATTACACGACGAACCAAAATGGTTCATGGCAATCAAGCAATGTCTACTCCTTCAGCACAGGTGGTTCGGTAAGTTATGACAATCAAGGATTCAGTATGGCCGTTGGCAGTGACGACAGCATCCATTTCACCTACATTCGGGTCACGGGCGCAGGGAACGCGAATAATCTCTACCATCTCAGTAATCAAAGTGGTTCTTGGTCCAGTGCATTGTTAACAAACAGCGGCAGACCAGAGGCGCCATCTCTTACGCTCAACGATGACAATGTGCCGCACGTTGCATTCACAGGAGGAAGTGTGGCTGGAAATTCTTTCAGTGTTGGAAAATATGAGGGTGGCACGTACACCACCCTGCTCTCCCGCACGAATTATATTGGGCCGGATATCGCAATCGACGCTCAGGGAGATGTTCACGTGGTGTATCATGCACATGGGTCTGGCCTTACTTATTCAACCAACGCCTCTGGTTCTTGGCAACATACCACGCTTCAGCAAACAGAAAGGCACATTGATGCTCGGATTGCTTTGGACAGCAACGATTATCCGCATGTCATGGCTGTTTCCATTGCAGGACAGAATTACTATCAAAGACATGTCAATTACTACAGTCATGATGGAAGTTCTTGGAGTGATGGCAGCATTACTCCAGTAATGTCGGGATATCAACGGCTAGATCTCTTCATCGATGATAACGACGTAATTTCAACGGTCTATAATGACGGATCTTTCGCCAATCTATTCACAAAAACAAGTTCGACAACCTATGGATACAGTATATCACCAGCCCTGCCAAGTGGACTTAAGTTCTCACAAAGTACTGGTACAATTTCTGGAACAGCACAAGACCTGCTGAACAGAACCATGTTCACCATTACGGCAACCAATAGTGGCGGTTCGAGTACGGCTTACATCAACATCACCGTCGTAGATAGATTACCAACGGTTGCTTATTCACCAGATGTTCTTGACTTAACCAATAATACTGCAAGTCCAAACTTGCCACTTGCACCAACTGTAACTGGATATGGAACTATCATTTCTTGGGAATTAAACAACACTAACCTACCATCAGGAATTCTATTTGGCTCTGATAACGGAACATTTTACGGAACGCCAACTGAACTGTGGCCAACCACAGCGTACAAGGTATGGGCAAACAATACCGGCTGTCTCTTATACACATCTGACGCTGCCGACGAAGGTTCGAGTGTA
>CAXHFO010000190.1:0-3461 GCA_964015895.1 uncultured Candidatus Poseidoniales archaeon | reverse complement strand
TTTTGTTAAATATCTAAGAGAAAGATTTACTGAAATTGAAGATGATATAATTCAAATTCTTATTAATAAAAATCAATATGAGATTATTGGACGATGGCTACAGGGTAAAAGAGGCGAAAAAGTCGACTCGCTAAGATGGAAAATTATTGGCCATGATGAAGTAAATGAAATTGAAAGATGTCGACTAATTGAACGCCTATTCTCTCGAGCACATGAACCTGAGATTATTGAACAAGCGGAAAAAATTGCTAACAATTCTACTAGCGAATTGATTAGAATTACAGCGCAGAACCTTTCAACCGCCGGCTCTTAGAACGAAACATGGCTGATAGTTCAGGGCTAACCTTCCGAATGGATGCGACCAAAGGAGAAACTCGTTTTCTAAATGTGCAAATTGAAATTGAGCCACCTTTTACTAAGAGTAAACTAGAACTGAAATTTCCTAGGTGGGTGCCTGGTTCATATTTTATCAGAGAGCCAATGCAATATCTAACTGACATAAGCTGTATACAAGGTGAAACAAACCTGGAATTTGTCAGAAAAGATGTTGATGCAGTTTCCATAAAACATGTAAATAACAAGCAGAATATCATTGTAAATTATAAAATCTTAGGAATTGAATTATCAGTAAGGTCAACACATATCGATCATAGTCACCTGCACATGATGCCACCATTTACCTTCTTACTACCAACATCTGGAATTGATGAAGCAAGAATGAATTTGCCGCATAAGATCTCATTACATGCACCAATTGGTTGGAGTCCTGCAACTCAATTAACCACAATAAGTAGTAAAGAAAATTGTCTTAGCATCAACCAAATCAAGGGCGATACATTCAATCTACAAGCCTCAAATCGAGATGAATTATTAGATGGGATAATCGAAATAAATGCAAGAGATAATATTTCATTCTCAGTTGATGGTCGAACTCATATTTTGAAATTATGGGATAGTGGGGGATACCAAACTGATGAACAAATGGTCACAAAGTTTGTTGATGATATGACTAAAGTGGTTAAAGAATACCATGCGCTTTTTGAAAAACCCGATTGGGGTGATTATGTAGTGATATTACAGTTAACCGAATCCTCTAGAGGTGGCTTAGAACATCTAAACTCACAAACTTCAATGTTACCTAGGATTTGTTTAATATCAGGACATGAAGATGAATACAGGGACTTAGTTAGCCTATTTAGCCATGAATACTTACATCAATGGAATGTAAAGAGATTAAGACCTAAGAACTTTGTCGACTATGATTTACAACAAGAAGTTCATACCACTCTATTATGGTGGTTTGAGGGATGTACTTCTTGGCTTGGAGATATGTTATGCGTAAGATCTGGTGCATGGTCAGAAGAAGATTGGCGAAAAGACATGGAAAGAAAACTTGGCCGCCATACAGTAAGAAACGGTATGGCTCATGAATCTCTTGCAGAATCAAGCCATGATGCTTGGATACACCTCTATAGAAGCCATAGCTTCTCCCGGGAAATACAAATATCATACTACCTCGAAGGAGAATTGGCTATATTCTGTATTGATGCTGAGTTAAGAAAGCGATCAAAGGGGAAATATGGAATTTGCGACCTTATGGTAAGGCTATGTGAAAAATATGCAATTGGCTATCCAAATGTTGAAAGAATAGGTATCGATTATCAAGACATTCGTAAAGAATTAGTTTCTATGGAAGGGGGTAGAAATCTGGGGATTCAGTTAGATAAACTAATATTTGACAAAAATGTTCCAAATTTAACAAGTGCGTTTGCCTTCTATGGGCTAGAATTATCCTCAAAGAAGTCAAAAGATGATAAGTTGTCATCCGCTTGGTTAGGATTGAATCTAGCAGTTAAAAATAATCGAATAATTGTCTCATCCCACCAAAATGATTCACCATTGAGAAATCTCATCATGCCAGGTGATGAACTGATTTCTATCGATAAAATTAGACTAAAATCCATCAAATCAATGAAGAGCATATTATCAAATTTAGACCCAGAAAAGGTAGAGCTGTGTTATACTCATGAAGGGATTGTAAATACCGATATAATTAGCCTAAGAGTAGAGCCAGATTTGAAAAGTAAGGTGTCTGGAAAAGGCAATAAGAAATGGCGAGATTACATATCTTCAAGAATCTAGCTTAATTCTTCCAGAGTAACCAAAATTGGTGGAAGGTCATAGATTACCACATGCTTAGTAGTTTTAGGAGGATATAATTCATTACCCAAGCACATCTCTATGACATCTGGTTTCTCGATTGATTCAATATTAGCATTAGGCCATAATTCTAAGCTAATTAATTCTGAATTGAGATAATCAAGGCAAATTGCTGGTATCAATTTCAATCCAAGTTCTTTTGCGACCGATAATCGGTGATGTCCGTCAAGTAATGCACCAGTGTGAGAATCTACCAATATTGGTTTGGTAAAGCCACCCCATCTGTTTGTCATATCAAGAAGTTTATCTCTGGGCTTAACCTTAATTTCTTCATGTGGTTTAAGCCACTCTACAGGTACTAACCGAACGTCCTCTTCAGTCCACATGGAACTGGGAACAGTATTTCAAGGATAATACTTTGGCAGGAACCAAAGGGAATGGAGATTAGTTTGCAAAATTATAAGCTCGGCAAAGAATCTGATTTAGATGGTATGCCATTAACCGATAGTATTGGTAAATTTGTTGATCAATTACCACAAGAATTAACCTCTGTTCTCAATAAAATTTCTTTGGCTAATGGTGGAGTATGGTTAGTGGGCGGTGCTGTTAGAGACGCGGCATTGGGCATATATCCAAATGATATCGACATCGCAACTGATCTTGAACCTGCTAGATTGCTAACACTTTTTCCCAACGCAATAGCGACTGGTATTGCATTTGGCACAATAACCATCAGATCGGGAGACTATCATTTTCAAACTACAACATTAAGATCAGAAGAAAATTACATAGATAATCGAAGACCAAATTCGGTTAATTGGGAAACTTCGTTGAAAAGTGATTTAGCAAGGCGCGACTTTACCATCAACGCAATGGCAATTGATGTGGCGAGGCGAATCCTATACGACCCGCACAAAGGCTTAACAGATTTAGATAACAAAATTATTAGATGTGTTGGAATTCCTATGCAAAGGATTTCAGAGGATGCATTAAGAATGCTTAGAGCGTATCGATTTTTAGGCCATCGAGGAAATAGAGTATGGCAATTAGAAAGCCAACTTAAAATTGCAATAAAGAATAACTCTTTCTTAATGAAAGATTTAGCTAGAGAGAGGATATGGCAGGAACTCAAAAAAATACTAAACTCAAGTGTGGCATGTGAAATCGTTAATCAAATGCTTGAAAATGACATCCTTGACCAGATTTTAGATTGCAAAATTGATAACAAATCACAGCTAAAAAATGCTCTTAGTGACTGTCTCTTATACACATCTGACGCTGCCGACGAAGGTTCGAGTGTA
>CAXHFO010000189.1:0-3512 GCA_964015895.1 uncultured Candidatus Poseidoniales archaeon | reverse complement strand
CCAGCACATCAATACCTACCCAAAGACAACTGTCAAAAACCATCAGTTTTACCGGTAATATATGAGCAAGGATTGGAGCATTCGTAAGCGACGCCCAGTACGTAGGAAGAACATTGCACCACTGCTCAAAGCCCTAGAATCTTCGTTGGGAATTGATCTATCGGTTGATGGCGCTTTTTTGGAGATGGCAGAATATGGGCCATGGCAGATGGTATTTGTTGATAAAGTTGCCAAAGCAATCGAGGTGAAAAACGGCGACAATGAGCGGTTTACATTCTTGACTTTGAGGGGTTTTTTAGAGCATACCGACGCGGCAAAATGGGTAGAAGTTGACCATGGAGCGATTCCATTTTTGATGAATGGTGCTGATTGCATGGTGGCTGGAGTTCAGGCTGCCGATGAAGATATTGCAGTTGGTGAATTGGTGTGGATTCGCGACATGACGCACAAAAAGCCGCTGGCTATTGGATGGTCGACTATGGAAGGTCAGGAAATGGCCTCTGCAACCAAAGGTAAAGGCATCAAAACCCTGCATTGGGTTGGCGATGAGTTATGGGAAATGGAATCCTAAGAATTGATGTGTTCAACCAGTCGCTCGATGAAGCGGCGTTGTTCAAGGTCCCAATCTTGCAAAGTGACTGTACAAGAGCCCCGTCTTACAGGCAACTTGCCATCAGCAAATCCAGCTTGAGTTAAATCGCTGGCAACTATCGGTAAACTCCTGCCTTTGAAGTAAATTTTACAACCATTCTCGACTTGCTGAACATAACCGAAATCCAGGGTTAATTTAGTATCAGATGCGGTAAATTCAACTCCCCCTGCCTTGAGAAAACGCTTGATAGCGGAGAATATTCCTGCAACATCTGTTGAATCACTGGTAAGCCCACCATAGGCGGATAAAAAATCTAATTCGGTCGAATTTTGTTCGATTAGGTGGTCAAAATCACGTGATTTTGTTGGCTTTGACGACAATGTTCCACCCGACGTAACCACTGCGGGTGGTCTTTTGGATATACCGGCGGATTGAGAAATTAAACTATGATTGGCGCAAACCTCAATCAATGAATCGTCATGGAATAACCATGTCCACCACTTGGGTCGTAGATTCAAATTGTTTTATTCATCTAGGTTCAATGGCGCAAGATAACCTGTTAGAGGATTTGAAAAAGAGTGTCCCTCAAGGCCTCTATGTCACACCTGGAGTTCACAAAGAAGTTAGAACTGTTAGATTTCAACGGTGGAAAAATAAACCAAACCTGCTGGATAAACTAAACCCAATATTAACCACAATTGCCGTGGATGATGGACAAATTAGAGGTCTAGCAGAACAGATAGGTGAACGTGCTGCCCCCCAAGATGTCGATTTATCGTTAATGGTTCTAGCCAGTAAATTATCTCGAGAAGGCCGAGAAGTAACTTTGGTTACCGATGATTTCAAAATGACCACTACCAGCCAAAAAGTCAATCTTGGATTTACTACTTGCCCACCATCTACTTTCCTTCAGAGATTGGCTGAAACTGGTCCCAATGCCTGTAAGTCAAGATTTCGCAGTCTGTCAAGAAGAACCAGAGCCGCAGAAATGCGTTATGCTATTAGTCGAGTCAACGAATATGATATTCAAGCAAAATTAACTTGGATGGTCGACTCTCTAATCGATGGTAAACCACAAATTAAGCAACAAGATTCAGCACCAGAAAAAAGTTCAGATCAAAAACTAATCAGGGCTTTGCGAAAGCATCTGCTTGGTGGTAAACCGAAACAATCTCACATGAATGCACTGGGAGATTTACCAAGCATATGCCAACCTGTTAGCGAACTGGATGCTTATCTTGATGAGATTTCTGCCAATAATTCAGTAATTGTTGATGAGAAGTACGACCATGGAATTGAAAAAATGAGTTCCGTGTTGGAAAGAGTTGGTCTTGGTTTAGCGCCGTTAGATGAAGAGATGGCAGAAATCGCTCATCGGTCAATGGCTGGACATATGTACCGGATGGAATCTTGTCTCGCAATGCTGGCTAACATGACTGGTAATGTCATGAGGTCTAGACTACATTTGTCTAGAGCGCTACAAAGTGCGACATTGATCGATGATAGAAATGCCGAGATGTTAGCAACAAACCAACTGGGAATGCTAGCATTGGTCAGAAAAAATTGGGACAGAGCAGCAGTCTTGTTTGAAACGGCTGACCGGCAAGCCCAGACAATTAATAATCAAAGATTGACTTATTTGGTTTGTGCTGGAATGGCTAGATTCCTCAACAACGAGGAAAAGACGGCAATGAAGCATCTTAGCGCAGCACAAATAATTGTGGCAAATGATTCAGTACAAGCCGCAAAAGACCTGTTTGGACTCGGGAAAAATATGTTGGCCATGGATGAAGCAGGTTTGGCAATAGAAGTGCTGGATGAGGCAATTGAATGTGCTATTGAAGCCAAAGATGAACAACTAACTGAGCAACTAGCTGAATATTTGGTCTTAGCAAATAATGCATTGACTGAAAGCGACACACAGCAATACCAAGGCCTTCGGAAATATTTAGACGATATCAATTCGATTGAATCGGACAAATCCGAGGAGTTTGAAGAAAAAATTACTGAAATAGAACAACAAGCCGAAGCGATGTCTAAACCTCTTGAGTCAGTAGTTGAACAATGGACTCCAGTTAGCGAAGTATTGCCTCCTACTGACAAGTTCACTGTACTGCGAAGAGAAGTTGATGATGACGGCAGAACCTTGATTATCTGCCAACACAGCGAATTAGGCGTTGTTGGATTTTGGCTGCCAGAAGGAGAGTTTAATGCTTCTTCTGGGCAAAATATCACCATTGAAGAAACTCAAGTAAAGGTTGTGACCCCTCCCGAAAGTCTGCAAACAAAACACAGTATATCTGCCTTGATTGCACTCAAAGATGCCGGAAAAATCTCTTTTTCTGCTGATCTTGATTTGTGAACTTAAAACAACTGTTTATACCTATTTTTACTGATTTATTGTTGAATCAGTCAACCAATACTGATAAGACATACCCAAACTGAGGATTCGTTATGGCTGCACGAAGTATTGTCATCCTTCTTATGATGACGATGCTATTGCCGATGGTAACTGCTCAGTCAAGCGAAGCGATTGATTACGGCTTTGGGGCGGAATTATCTGATAATCCAGAAGATGCTCCCCTTACCTACAGTTTCTCCCCAGCAGTTAGAGCGGCTTTCGCTCGTTCTAGTGACTTGTCGCAATATAATCTCGAACAACAAGAAACTGTAACTCAGTGGGTGGTAGTGAGTAAAGAAAAAATCGGCGATTACGCTCCTAACTTAGCCAATGCTTACATCATCGATGCTGACTTTGACAATGGTGCAAGTCTAGTGGCAGAGCTACAATATCAGACACAAATCGAAGTTGCCTATCCGCTAGTTAGCAAAACATATGCGCCCAAGTGGACACCCGATGATGCAAGATTTAACGATCAGTGGCACCTACTAAACACTGGACAGACTGGTGGAAATGCTG
>CAXHFO010000188.1:0-3540 GCA_964015895.1 uncultured Candidatus Poseidoniales archaeon | reverse complement strand
GTTGAAGACAGTGCAAAAGCAATGGAAAATGGTTCAATTGATTGGCAATACCTCACTACACTAGGCGACCATTATCTGATCAATCCCGGTCAAGAAATTTATTTGACCACAGATACTCCTCTGTTCTATCACCTGATTGTGATGCATAACCCGAGTAACAACAGCAATGACATCATAGAGGTTAGTGTAGTGAATAATTATCATGATGACCAGATGTGGAAAGCGATTATTCTGTCGATTCCATCACTGTGGATGACCGCATTTGTAATCCATCGATTACAGAGATTGAAATTGAATGGTAGGTCGTTTGTCGACTCCTCCCCATCACATATTTGGCTTGAGGAAGAATAGTTTGGATTATGACTAATCATCGTTTGGCATTGTCATGGCCGGCGAGAATCAGTTCGAAAATGCGGTCAAGGGGCTAATTGATTCGCCTGGCGGTGTGCTAGTTTCTGACATCTCGCAATATCTAAAAAGCCGAATAAAATTATTAGTCGGACTTTTCATAATTTCAGTAGTTGCAGGTTTTTCATTGACAAAATCTGTCATTAGATGGCTGATAGAGCCCGAAAGACTGCCATCAGATGTCAACATCATTGTCACCTCTCCCATAGAATTCATCCTGTTGCAATTTCAGATTGCAGTAAGTTTTGGAATAGTGATTATTGGGTTATTCTTATTGATTCAGGCATTAAGAAAAGGAGTGAACAATGAAGCGATTAGACAGAGATTAGCAGAGTTGGACCTCAAGCCCCCAAAATTTAGTTGGGCATTTATCACGACAATTGGATTTACTATCCTATTTGCGATTGCAGGATTATTATATTCTTGGGAATTTCTTACTCCGATGATTTTGCAGTATCTTACTGAAGATGCCCAAACAGCAGGACTTTCCACCGAGTGGCGCCTTTCTGGTTATGTTGGTTTTATTGTAAATTTAGCCTTAGCATGTGTGATTGGTTTTCAGTCACCGGTAATCACTTTACTTATCTTACGCTTGGGCGTAGTTACTAGAAATCAAATCAGTCAATTTCGCAAGCATATCTGGTTTACTGCGTTTGTCCTCGGGGCGTTTTTGTCACCACCAGATCCACTTTCGTTATTCTTGGTGGCAATGCCTGTTGTGATTTTATTTGAGCTTGCCATGTTGTTGGATGGCGTGTTCAATATTTCAAAAACATAATTCGGCAATTGGTATCGCCATACTTCCAGGTGTCTGACCATAACTTTCACCATGGAAGTCAGAACCACAACTTACTGACATAGATTTTTCTTTACAGTATTGCCAAAGTTCATAGCGATAATCATCGGGATGGCTGCGATGGAATGCTTCGATAGAATCAACACCATTCTCCAAACAGTAGTCAACTAACTTAGCAGGTGGTATTCCATAGTAAATTGGGTGGGCTAACGATGTGATTCCACCGCATTTCCTAACCATCTCAACTGCGTCTTGGATACTTGGTTTCGGTTGTATTACATGGGCAGGTAATCCGTCTCCAATCCATAATTCAAAGGCTTCGGATTTTGATTCAACATAGCCTTTTTCGACCATAACTTCTGCTAAATGAGGCCTGCCAATCGAGCCTCCTGCTTTACTGGCAACTTCAGAAAATTTAATCGGCATACCTAACTCAGTTAACCTTTCAATCATTTTTTTCATGCGTGGGATTCTATTGTTTTGTAGTGGTTTCAACCACTCAGCAAACACGCTATATCGCTGGTCATTTGGGTTTAGATTTGGAAAATAAGCTAGCAAATGCCATGATTTCGAACCTCTGTCACGATTCCTTAACTCAAGCTCATCTTCCTGCGCAGAAAGTCCACACTGACAAGTTATTTCTACGCCTGGAATAAAATTGATTCCTAGTTTTCTGGCAGCTGCATAAGCATCTTTCCAGCCTGAAATAGTATCATGATCGGTTAATGACCAGTACTTAACAGCATTTTCAGCCATTAGTTCTGCTACGTGATCAACACTATGCTCGCCATCACTATTGGTTGAATGGCTGTGAAGGTCATAGTCTTGCGTCCACATGGTAGAGACGAAGCATTGGGTACTTTTGAAGTTATGATTAAAACAGGTCATCTAAATTAGGTAGTTCAGGAGTTGATATGTCACTATTTTCATTACCTGAGAACTCTTCTATCTTAGATGGGTCTGGAAGAGGTTCAGATATCGGGTTTTTTGGCACTTTAATCTCGTTTAATAGGGCGTCTATATCAGTCATTGAGGGTAATTCATCTTCTGTGTTATCCTCGATCTGAACCACTTTTGGTAAGTCTGGCAAATCTTGAGTTGCCTGTTCAACTGTGGCATTATTATTCAATGGCGGTAATGGGATGTTATTTGAAGAATCAATGGTTTTTTCAGATACTCCTAAAACAGGCACCTCCAAAGTTTGCTCAGCGTGTCGATGAGGTGCTGGTAATTGTTCAGCCATCATCTTGGCATCCTGGCCTAGTTTTCCAGAACTTAGGGTTCCAATCGCACTGTCAATTTGTTGTGCATTGATCTCGGACTTGGCGCCAATGATGCTTTCGATTATGTTTTTGGTTTGCCGATTTTCTACTTGATTTGGCACACCTGTGGTGTTGGATTTAGTTGGTGTTTCCTCCATTGCAGCAAGCTGTTCTTCTAGAGTTGGGCTGTCAGACAATGTCGGTATTTTACGCTCTTTGGACGAAATAATGCTAATGATTAAAAATACAGCAGCAATTCCTAACCCGACATATTCTTCAATAGTTAACCCGGGATTATTTAGTAAATCGAGTTTCAAATTGGTTGCTGTTACAATAAGTGACAGAGCAGTAAGGATCTTGCCAGCATTGGCCAGTCTTGGTGCTATCTGCTCCATATTTGTCGACAGATGAAAGGTAGATATGATATTTACCTTCAAAATCGGAATTCAGCAGAACGCACTGTATTTTCCATCAACATTGCGACAGTCATAGGGCCTACTCCACCAGGTACTGGAGTAATCCATGAAGCAACCTGACTAGCAGACTTCTCCACATCCCCCACAAGAATATAACCACGCGCAGCATTTGCATCATCGACTCTAGTTATCCCAACATCAACTACGATTGCTCCAGGTTTTATCCACGATTTTTTAACCATGTTTGGTCTTCCAACAGCAGCTACAATAAGATCTGCATCCAAACATTGTGTTGCGATATCTACAGTTCTTGAATGGGCAATGGTGACTGTTGCATCAGCCCCTCTAGACGCTAGTAAAATCGCTTGTGGCATGCCGACGTTTCTTGAACGACCAATAACCAATGCTTGCTTGCCTTTAGTGTCGATTCCAGCCCAGTCAAGTAATCGCATCACTCCATTTGGAGTGCAAGGTATCAAACAATCATCACGCGACTGAACCAATCGGCCCAGATTTACCGGATGGAACCCATCAACGTCTTTTAGCGGGTCAATTAAGTCAGTCAGTAATTCTTCATTCATGTGATTTGGTAATGGGGACTGAATTAATATTCCATGCACTGAATTATCATTATTTAATTCTTCAATTACCTCGATAA
>CAXHFO010000187.1:0-3555 GCA_964015895.1 uncultured Candidatus Poseidoniales archaeon | reverse complement strand
CATTCATGACCATTATGGTAGAGGGTGCTCCTTCAACAATTGAACATCAATTCATTAGAACCGACCAACCCTTATCTTTTGTTGCTCCACAGCCGGAAATTGAGGTGCCTGAACGTGGCACAGGGTATATTTTAGCCAGTGAAATAGCAACTGACCCGGACGGCCAAGAAGTGTTTATTGTCGAAGCGGTACTTAGCGGAGGACAGATTAATAATTTCTCAGTTCAACTAGACAGCGATTATCGAGGTTTGTCAGTAACTCATACCGTTACTGGGGAGTACATAACTGGTGCGGAAGTTGATGTGCTAATGCGTGCCGATGGTGGCGGAGTTATCGATGAAGCCACAGCAACTCTAGAAATCGTCGTAGTACCGTTTAATGATCCAGTGGTCAAGACTGAAGAGGTGATTATGCAAACATTAATTGAAGATGGTCCTTCGATTCAAGTAAATATAACTGATTTTGCTTACGACCCAGAAGGTGAGCCGCTGCTTGCATCAATTAATGATCAAACTGAGGGTTCAGCAGGACCTGTTTCGTTTGCTTATTTCCAAGGTGTTCTCACAATAACGCCCAATCCCGATGCCAATGGAGCCACAGTACTACACGTTAGAATCACGGACGGAGCCACAGAAGCGGTTGATTTAGACATACCAATCCAAGTCTCAGCGGTTGATGATATAATGGTAGTAAATAATTCGATGTGGAATATTTCAATGGATGAAGATGACACAATCGCACTAAATATCAGTGATTTTGGTTTTGATATTGATGGGGACGAATTGTCATGGAGCATTGAATCAAATTCAGTTAGTACTGCAACAGCCATAATTTCTGGCTCTCAAATAATTATTTCACCAGTTGCAGATTACTTCGGTGTGCTGAATAATGATTGGCTAAATGTGACAGATGGAACCTCGGTTTATGGGCAATTATTGAACGTAGAAGTAATCTCTGTACCTGATTTACCTGAACTTAATTTGATGAATGTGAATGTGATTGATGACACTGCAGCAACTTTAGCTTGGTCGGTTTTTGATTCAGACGGAATAGTTGACCATCCTCTAGAAATCTCTCTAGATGGCATCGTACAGCAGAATCTTAACCCATCTTGTATACTTGACGATTCTGGCAACTCCAAGGAATGTGTGACAATGCTAGAAGTTCCCCTTGGCAGTAATGGTACGATTGAGATTAGAGTCGCAGTAAATGATCCTGCATTTACCGCAGATGTGGTTGCTTATACAGAAATTGATTTCAATTCTTCAACTCCAATTGTTGAGGAAGAAACGGAAACCGATGATTCCTCTGCAGTATCTAGTACAATCATAGTCGTTGGAGGTCTTGGATTAATCATAATGGTATTAGTTTTAGTAATCATACTAAGGGCTATGAAAAGTGAACCTGTTGATACTTCACAAGATTTTTCTTTCGAGCAAGAAGACAATGTCGATGTAGTCGAGCAGGAATTGGGTGTTGATTTATCACCTACTGGACTGCTTTCCAGAATTAATCAGGACAAGTAATCAAAGTGGAATATTGCCGTGTTTCTTAGGTGGGCTCCATTCACGCTTAGAATGTAATATATTCAATGCTCTAATCAAGCGAACTCTGGTCTCGTTTGGCTCGATAACATCATCCAGCCAGCCATTTCTTGCTGCCACATATGGGTCACCAAACTTCGCTTTGTATTCATCAACCAATTGCGATCTGACAACTTCTTTGCTATCATCCTCAACCGCATTTATCTCACGTCGATGGATGATATTAACTGCTCCCTCTGCCCCCATAACGGCTAGTTCAGCAGTTGGCCATGCAATGTTGTAATCACTACGCAGGTGTTTACATGACATTGCAAGATATGCTCCCCCGTATGCCTTTCTTGTGACAAGGGTAAGCTTTGGCACTGTGGCTTCAGCATAAGCAAACAGAAGTTTTGCGCCGTGTCGAATAATTCCACCCCATTCTTGGACTACACCGGGTAAGAAACCAGGGACGTCTTCAAAAGTCACTAGTGGGACATTAAACGCATCACAAGTACGAATGAAGCGGGCTGCTTTTATTGAAGCATCAATATCAAGACATCCTGCCAAAACCTTCGGCTGATTGCCAACTACGCCTACGGTTCTGCCACCAAGTCTAGCAAAACCAATTATGATGTTATCAGCATATGAACTGAATAATTCCATAAAATCACCATCATCAACGATTTCTTCCACCACCTTGACCATGTCGTAAGGGCGGTTTGGATTATCAGGTACCAATGTCTCAAGTTCAGGGTTTAATCTTTCACTAGAGTCTGCAGTCTCAACAAATGGTGGCATTGCGGCGTTATGGTCTGGAAGGTAGCCAAGAATTTCAGCGGCCATTGCACATGCGTCTTCATCATCATCAGCGATTAAGCAGGCAATTCCTGACCGAGATGCGTGTAGATTTGCCCCACCTAGTCCGGCAGCATCAATTTCTCCTTCAATGACCTCAGGAGTTTCTAGAGGTGAGGAGAGGAATAGTTGGCCGTGGTCTTCTCCTAGAATGGTAAAATCAGCAAGTCCTGCGGCCAGTGATGAGACTCCAACGACGGGTCCTAGTACTAAACTAATGATTGGGATTCGTCCGCTGCATTGAACAAAACGGTCGAGTAGTTCTCCAGTGCCAGCCAATCCAGAGATGCCATCTTGAGCTCTTTGACCACCACCATCCCACATACCAATAATCGGTACTTTGGCACGTTCTGCCATCTCGACAATTTTGCTGATTTTCTTAGCATGTATTTCTCCCATACTACCGCCGTGAACGCTAAAGTCTTGGGCAAAACAGAATACTTTACGACCATTAATTGTTCCATGACCAGCCACTACACCATCACCTAGTGTCTGGTGCAAGAACATGTTATGGTCAACAGTACGATGGGTGACAAATGAATCGATTTCGACAAATGACTCTTCATCAAGTAACATGCTGATGCGATCTCTAGCAGTTCCCCGCCCGCTTTTTCTAATGGCTTCTTGCTTTTTCAATCCGCCACCTAAGTTTGCTTCACTGCGCTTTTGACGCAGTTCCTCAAGTCTTTGGTTGGAGTTATTTGACATTCCTTTCACTCCAGCAAAACGTTGTGATTTTCACCACATAGATTCATCGAGATAATTTTACCAACGTCTTTGTCGTTGGATAGCGCCCAATGAATTTTGACTAATGTGGTGTCAGGTGTTGCAACGCTTCCATGACCAAGTAATCCCATTTGTTGTTGTTTTCTCCCTTTCGAGTAGACATTCATATCGATTGGTCCGTTAAGACACTGGGATGTTATCACTACAGGAATATTACGATTGACACAACGAGTTAAAACTCGCCAAACCTTGGTATTTTCAGGGGCATCCTTCCCTGAATCATCGATTGGTAAGTGTCCAAGTCCTGTGCCATGGATGACAATTGCTTGTGGCCCATTAGCAACAATCGATTCAATCTCTGCTTCGTGCAGGTAGGGCCCAGCAATGAATTGAGCAATTCTGACATCGGTGGAATACTTGCGTGGTGATTGAGATATTTCACTACCTG
>CAXHFO010000186.1:0-3578 GCA_964015895.1 uncultured Candidatus Poseidoniales archaeon | reverse complement strand
ATGATGGAATAATCGATCCCAGAGATACTCGAGATGTCCTTGGCCTGTGCTTAGCTGCTGCGAGAAATGCACCCCTGCCAGACGATAGATTTGGCGTATTTAGGATGTGATTTGGCAATTGAAAAATTAAATTTGCAATTGGAGTTTTAATTATGATAAAAATGAAAAATCCCCCTCAAACAGAATTGGTTGCGCTTAACATTGAAGGGCCAATTTGCCATATAACCTTGAATCGAGAATCAAAGTACAATGCAATGAATGTGCAAATGATAACAGAATTGTGTGAGTTATTTGATTGGACTGCACAACGAAGTGTAGGAACTACCGGAAACTTAGTCGATGCAGATGGTAAACAGTACTTACGAATCATCGTTTTTTCCGGAGCAGGCAAGCACTTTTGTGCTGGAGCAGACATCAATATGATGCGTGATGCCGGCGCCAACAGCCCCGAAGAGAATCGACAAGATTCTGCACGTCTTGACCGTTTATTCAACGGTCTTTGGGCGCATCCATGTTTTACTATCGGCTCAATTACTGGTGTCGCACTTGGTGGTGGTGCTGGATTAGTGGCCTGCTTAGATCACGTAATAGCTACAGACAACGTTAAAATCGCACTTTCTGAAGGGAAACTCGGAATATTGCCTGCCGTAATCGGGCCCTATGTATATCGTAGACTGGGTTCAGCATGCTTTCGTAGACTAGCAATGCAAGCCAGTAGAATTGGTGCACAGGAAGCCCTTAGAACCGGATTTATCGAACAAGTAGTCAGTTCGTCACAGGACATGGAGCAATCAGTTAACAATTTGATCGCCGAAGTAATGACAACCGGCCCGTGTGCGGTGAGTTTAGCCAAAGAATTGACTCTAGATTTTGATAGATGGACTGGCAATGATGAGCAGTTAAGAGAGCATACTCTTGATTTCACCAGTAGAATGCGTGGTTCAAATGAAGGTCAAGAAGGACTTTCTTCATTTTTAGAAAAGCGGGATGCAAACTGGAAATCTTGATTTGGTGAAGTAAATGGTTAGTACAGTGCTCGTTGCCAATCGAGGTGAGATAGCCTGTAGAATTTTACGAGCATGTAGCGAGGCTGGCCTAAAATCAATTGCCATCTATGCAAATAATGATCGCGAGTCTATGTTTGTTGAACTGGCCACTACATCAGTTGAATTAGTCGGCCAAACCATTGGAGAGACTTATCTGGACCAGCAGCAGATACTCGCAATTGCCGCTAAGCATGGCGCCGATGCTATTCATCCAGGTTTTGGATTTTTATCTGAGCGTGCAGACTTCGCTAAAGCGGTATTAGATGCAGGAATAACTTGGATTGGCCCCTCACCTTTAGCGATAGAAATGATGGGCGATAAAATGACTGCTCGAAAGACCATGAAGGCTGCGGGAGTTCCAGTAATCCCGGGCGAAGAGATTGATTTTGAAGATGAAACCAAGATGATTGAGGCAATTGTCCAAGCCAGTACCAGAGTTGGTTATCCATTACTGCTCAAAGCCTCATCTGGTGGTGGCGGCAAAGGTATGCGTAAGGTAGAGAACCCAGATAACTTGGTTGAATCTATCAAAGGGGCAAGAAGGGAGGCTATAGCGGCTTTTGGTGATGGAAGAGTATACATTGAGCGGATGCTTACTGGTTCAAAGCACGTTGAGATTCAAATATTAGCAGACACCCATGGAAGAGTTATTCATTTGGGCGAGCGGGAATGTAGTGTCCAGCGCCGTCATCAGAAAGTGTTCGAAGAATCACCGTGTCCGGTTATGACTGCTGAACTTAGGGAACAGATGGGTCAAGCGGCCGTAATGGCAGCTAAAGCCGTTGATTACGAGGGAGCCGGTACTGTAGAGTTTCTATTAGCCAGTACAGGTGAATTCTTTTTCCTCGAAATGAATACTAGAATTCAAGTTGAACATCCCGTTACCGAAATGGTTACTGGGGTTGACTTAGTTAGGGAACAATTGCGAATTGCTGCTGGTCAACCGATGAGTTGTGGTCAGCTTATGATGCGTGGTCATGCCATTGAGGTTCGACTATACGCTGAAGATGCCACCAATAATTTCCTTCCAGCGATTGGTCCTCTTGCAATATTTCGGCCTCCAACAGGGCCGGGAATAAGACTTGATACGGGGGTGCGAGAAGGCGATATGGTAACGCCAAATTATGACCCCATGCTCGCCAAACTAATCGTTTGGGCTCCATCAAGACCAGAAGCTCTCCAGAGAATGCGACGAGCGCTAGATGATTTTGTTGTTTTAGGTACAACTACTAATCTTAGATTCTTGCGTGAATTATGCGATCATGAAGATGTAGTTAGTGGAAATACTGATACTACAATGATTGAAAGAGTGTGGCCAGAAGGCTGGAGTCCGCAATTCAGTAGCGACACATTAAACGCAGCACTAATGGTTGCTGGAGTTAGTGAAAGCGCAGGATTACATCAAGTACAATCCACAATTACTTCTGCTGACAACGGTCCACAGAGTCCATTTCAAAGCCTATCTAGGAGGTATCCTTGATGCAACATGAATTCAAATTTGCTGGTGAAACTGTTGAGGTGACAGTAGCAAGAGACTCAGAAAGATGGCATTTAGGCGACCTAGAATGTCAAATTATGACTGATGGTCGACTTAAACTTACGATTAATGGAGCGGAAAAATTTGCTCATTCAGCAAAGGTTGGTGACGTTTGGTGGGTTCATCTAGACGGGCATGTTTTCTGTATTGAAAAGACGGAACCTGGTTCTAATAGTGATGACGCAGAAGGAGGTATGGTTGCCCCAATGCCTGGTAAAATCCTCGAGGTATTGGTGGAGCAAGGACAATCCGTCGCCAGTGGAGATTTATTATTGGTGATGGAAGCGATGAAAATGGAACATAGAATAGTTGCTAATGTTGATGGAGTAATCGCGATGATGAATTTGAGGGAAGGCGATCAAGTTCAACAAGGTGACATTTTGGTAGAGATTAGTGAATAGTTAGATTCTACGACGGAGTTTTTCCATCAAATCATCAGCTACCGATAACTGTTCTAGACAATCATCAACCGCCCCTCCAGCTAATTTTTCTGTGGCTATTGACACTGCTGCTTCACATTTACGTCTTTCCTCATCATCAGGTTTTATCATCGCAGCCTCACATTGGTTGCGTAATACCTGCCATTCTTCTACTACAAATTCAAGAAGTTCTTTTGCATCATCAATAGCCTTACCTTCTTTATCTAACTCTGATGTCATTCGCTCGAGTAATGTTGCCGCATGACTCCACTGTTTACTATCTGCGGCCTGGACAATCTCATCCCATTTACTCTGCCATACAGCTTTGTCTTGCCTTGTTTCAAATTGTTTAAGCAATTTCTTTTTCTGACGAATTGCTCTTCTAGTATCATCCATGGCTTCTCTTTCAGCTTTGATGCTGCGAGCTATACCATCGGCCAAGCCAACGGCTTGACTAGCATTTCCGGCCTCTAGAGCGTCTCTCGCATTGGTTAATCGTTGGTTTAATTCTGTCAAATCTAAGCCATCACTCCTGTCTCTTATACACATCTGACGCTGCCGACGAAGGTTCGAGTG
>CAXHFO010000185.1:0-3580 GCA_964015895.1 uncultured Candidatus Poseidoniales archaeon | reverse complement strand
ATTTGGTCATATGCAGGGAAAATATAGTCGGCAAACTGAATCTCTGCAACTGGTCTAAGTCCGTTTAAGCCCATGCCCATGGCAATAGCAGCAATGCCGCCTTCTGCTAGTGGTGAATCAAATACCCGATGGGCGCCAAATTTTTCTTGTAAGCCCGCAGTTACTCTAAAAACGCCGCCAAAATATCCAACGTCTTCACCAAAAATCACAACATTCTCGTCTCTCTCAAGTTGGTGAGCAAGCGCGGAGTTAAGGGATGCAATCATATTCATTTTAGCCATGATAATCACCTACTTCCCTAGTTCCTCACGTTGTTCTTGAACATGCCAAGGTACTGTTTCATACACTTCAGTAAATATTGTCGAGGCAGGTGGGTAAGGTCCACTTGCTAAGTCACCAAACTCGCAGGCTTCTTTGTAAGCAGCCATGACTTCATCGTCGATTTTCTGCTCAAGTTGTTTATGCCTTTTGTCATCCCACTGATTGGATTTGATCAAATAGGTTTTCAAACGCTCCACAGGGTCTCCGCCTGGCCAATATTTGAATTCGTCATCAGGTCGATACGCTGATGGGTCATCAGATGAAGAGTGAGCACCTGCTCTGTAAGTGTATACTTCTATGTGAGTTGGACCTAGTCCAGCGCTCGCTCTATCCCTTGCCCATCTTGTAACACTGTAGAGGGCTAGAAAATCATTGCCATCAACACGGATTGAAGGTATGTCGTAAGCAAGTCCCCGCTCAGCGAATGTTCTGCCACCAGTGGCAAGATTTTGGTGGGTTGAAATTGCCCATTGATTATTTACCACATTGAGAATTACTGGTGGCTTGAAAGTTGAGGCAAAGTTAAGCGCATAGTGATAATCTCCTTGCGCAGAGGTTCCATCACCAAGCCAAGTGATACACGCTTCATCCAATCCTTTGTAGGCGCTGGCCATCGCTACGCCAACAGCCTGGGAAAACTGAGTTCCTACTGGAGAAGAAATGGAAATGAAACGGCCTTCCTTCCATGTGTAATGGACCGGCATTTGTCTTCCTTTGACATTGTCTTCAGTATTTCCGATGCAGTGGCAGATCATGCTAACCATATCTCTGCCTCTGACAAATTGAGCACCTGGTTGGCGGTATGACGGGAAAATCCAGTCGTTATCTTCCAAAGCCATAGTTTGCGCAATCGCCACGGCTTCTTCACCAAACGAGCGCATGTAAAATGACAATTTACCAGTCCTTTGCATCTTTAGCATTCGGTCATCAAAAATCCTGAGGCGCATCATGTATTCTAATCCAAGAATCAGTTTTTCAGTAGAAATCTCGGGAATCCATTCACCTTTTGCTTCATGCTCATCAGTTAGTACTCTGACAAGTCCAGAAGCATGTTCAGTGGTATCTTGAGCGGTTGATTTGACCGGATCTGGGCGATTTAAATCTTCAGGCTGCTCTTTGAATTTGCCGCCAAAATCCGCCTTTTCACCGGGCCGGAATGGAGGTACTCCAATTGTGTATGGAGTTGTTACCGCAGTCTTTCTACCAGTCAAGACATCACCTCATTAGCAATATTATTGTTGATAATTTGTTGTTCAGTAATTCTTTCTTGCACTCTTACATAAGCTCCAGGTAAGATTTCTTTATTGTTTGGGTCGTAGGTTTTTCTATACAATAAACCAGCCTTGTATGATGATCTGACCAACGGTCCACAGGCAACTCCCGAGAAACCAAGTTGAATCGCTTCTTGTGCCCAAATATCATACATTTCAGGTTCAGGATAACGATCGATTTTCAGGTGCTTTGCCGATGGTGCTAGGTATTGGCCAATGGTGACTAAATCCACGTTTGCCTCTCGTATTAATCTCAGTGCTTCACTAATTTGCTCATCACTCTCGCCCACGCCAACCATTAGCGAGGTTTTGGTGATAATGTCTGGGTTCACAAATTTTGCATGTTTGAGGATTTTAATTGATTGTTCAAATGATGCTCGATGATCTCTTACCTTACGATCTAGTGAGGGTACGCATTCCACATTGTGGGCAAATACTCGCAGTGGGCTGTCTTCGAGTAGTAGTTCGAGGGCGTCTAAATCCCCGGCTAAGTCAGAACAAAGCAGTTCCAGGGTCAATTCTGGAGAACGCTTGTGCACTTCATCAATACAAGCCTTGTAGTGAGCTGCCCCGCTATCAGGCAAGTCATCACGGTTGACCACAGTTATCACAACGTGTTTTAGGTTCATTGATTCAACTGCGTCTGCAAGATGCATCGGTTCTTCAATATCTAGCGGCGGTGGACGACGTATAGTGCCAACTGCGCAGAACTTACATGCTCTGGTGCACTCTTGGCCTGCGATCATAAAGGTGGCATCGCCACTAGACCAACAATCATGGATGTTAGGGCATTTTGCTTCTTCACAAACAGTATGTAATTTATTGTCTTTTACCGATGCTTTGGTGTCATTGTAAAGGCGTTGTTGTTCGCCACTTGGTAGACGAGTCCTAAACCAACTTGGCAGTCGACGTTTTGGTTTGTCAGTAGGTTTATCATCAGCCATTGGAAGATGTCTAATGGTCATTTAATACCCCCGCACATTAATCCAGTGAATACTAGTCTAAAAGGTGTAGTAATGTATTGTAAATTACCGATTTGACTTCATACGACATTTATTGACTGAGAAACTCAAGCGTGAACCATGGCTAAACCTGTGGTGTTCATTACTGGCGGGGGTCGTAGGATTGGCGCTGCAATATCTTCAATGCTAATGCAATCCGGTTACTATGTCTTGATTCATGTTAGGAATTCACTTTCGGAAGCACAATCAATAATCAACCTGCATAGTGAGTCAAATGATGGGGAAATTTGTGGCGATATAGTGCAGGCTGACTTACTAAATGACAATATAGGCGACCTTATCGATACTGTCGCAAATCACCCCAAGGTGAGAGAATATGGTGGATTGTTCGGTTTGATACACAATGCCTCAGTATATCAGCCCATAGGTTTTGAAGAATTGACCTTTGATGAGTTCAAGAAAAATTTTACAATTCATGTCGAGGTTCCTTTCCTGCTCACGAAGGGATTTTATGAACAACTCAAGGCCAAATCAGGCTCAGTGATAGGTCTAGTGGATACCTCCCAAGGTAGGGCTTGGCAAGATTTGACTCATTACACGTCGAGCAAAAATGCGCTAAGACAGATGATGATCAATCTCGCTGGAGATTTACATCCCCATGTTAGAGTGAATTGCATTGCTCCAGGGGCAATTATTTCTGCAGATTGGGAAATAGAACATTTTGCATCAGTACTGGAAAAAGTTCCTATGGGTCGTTCAGGCAAACCAATAGATATTGCTAATTCAGTGAAATTCTTGCTAGAATCAGACCATTTATCTGGGCAAATAATCAATGTAGATGGTGGCTGGACTCTCGTCGAATAGGCGTTTAATTCAAATGATGCCTCTACTACGGCCTCCTGCAGGGATGGCTGAGGTGGTCAAAGGCGCCGGGCTTAAGATCCGGTCCCATATGGGTTCGTGGGTTCGTATCCCACTCCCTGCACCATTTTTTGTCCTCAATTCACGAATGTCAATATTACCGGA
>CAXHFO010000184.1:0-3587 GCA_964015895.1 uncultured Candidatus Poseidoniales archaeon | reverse complement strand
TGCCAGTATATGCTGCTAATACCAGCCAATCAACACAGTCGGTAACTGTGGAGGCAACGGGAATATCAAATACTCATCATAAAACTACTATTGGACATTTGCCATTGGACTTATCGGTAGCATTCGAAGATGTTTCGTGGGCGGCTGAGCCTAATATCCAAGACATCACATTCAATCCAGGAGAAACCAGCCGTAGCGTACAATTAACTCATGGCGCGCCGCTGTCGCTGATTGGTATTTTCTCTACCGAATCAGACCCGCAGGGCGAAGTAAGTATTGATCAAACCTTATCACCCCTGGCTGTTCACTTTGGTTTGATACTTCACAACCCGCAAGAATTAGCAATCAATGGAGCCCTAGGCCCTGGACAGACTACTAATATTGCGTTATCAGAATCTACTGAGCAGGCTAATAGAATCCTTGCTGTAGCGTCACCAAGTCATGGCTTTGACCCAGCAACCGTTGATTTCTCGACCATCACCGAATTGATCTCAAATGAAGCATTAAGGCCAGCAACCGATTGGCCAGGTGTTGAAGAGAATATAGTTTCAGTTTGTGAAGAGATTGACCACTACGGCGATCACGAATGGAACCCCGAGACGGAGAGCCATGAGCCAATGCTCAAGATAACCGTGCGTCACGTATCCGACGCTATTGAATATGGTAACTATGAAGGATACAGTTTTTCCATGACTAATCATGATTTAGTGCACGTTGAAACCGGCCAAAGTTATGACCATCTGCCTCTAAGCACTAGTAATAATGGGCAGCCTCAAACCTCCATTAGACTTAATTATCCTACTTCTGAAATGCCGACTGGAACATATTTGTTCAACACTGGCACTTCTTTGGACTCATCAATGGAAATAGAGCTACATGACCCATACGGTCCAAGCTATGATGAATCAGAAACCCGAGAGGAATGCGAAGGTAATTTAGATTTAAGCGATACAGAAAGTTTCGATATGTTCGATAAGTATGTTACTAGATTTAGCACAATTGCTTGGGGGCAGGGGTCAAGCGCTGACTTGGAATTGCCATATTTGTCTTCACCAGTTTCAGAGTATACCGTTATTGCAATTGCGCAACAAGGCTCAGGACAATCTGCCAATTTAGTTTCTGCAATTAGCACCACACTCTCAGTTCCAAACCCTGAACCACCGGCAATGGAAAACCTTTCACTAGTTTTCTCACCATCAAACCCTGCGCCAGGGGACATCGTACTAGTGACAATCACTGACGAGTCAAACAACCCTGTTGAAGGGTTATCAATCACAGTCGTTAGAGGTGATGAAACATTAACCAGCCTGCTTAGCAATGAAAACGGCCAAAACTCCTTCCCAATACTTGTCGGAAATATCACCATTAGAGTTTCTGGCGGACAATATTATCCTGTAGAGATTTCTCTTCAGGTCGACGAAGACGGGATTGATGATGATGACGGATTGCCCGGCGATAGAGACGCTGACGGTTATGGTGACCTGTTGGATGCCTTCCCAGATGATTCAAGCGAGTGGTTTGATACAGATTTGGATAATATCGGCAATAATGCAGATACCGACGATGATTCAGATGGTATACTGGATGACCAAGAATTACTGTCTAACCCACAAACTAATCCGCTAAAGGCGGATACCGATAACGATGGTTATTGCGACGGAGCCATTGACGTCTTCCAAATGTGTGTCGGTGGAGATTTATTCCCAATCGACTCTTCAGAATGGGCCGACTCAGACAATGACGGAATTGGCGATAACTCAGACCCAACACCGTTCGGGGATATTGACGATAATCAGAATAACCAAAACAGCACGGGAGATCTTACCGACAACAGTACAGATTCGCAACAAGATTCGGAGTCCGAATCGTCTGATTCAACGTCTAATAACATGGTACTAATTGGCGGTTCAATAGGGCTGATTGTAATACTAATCGCAGTTGGATTGTTTATTAGTTTGCGTAATAGAGGTGACGAAGTTGACGAAAAACGATTTGCTAAAGAAGAGGAATTGTTTGATGCAGTATCCTCAACAATTGCTGCAACCCCCTCAACTCCTCCAATTACTGCTAGAGGAGAAATGCATGATGGTTATGAAGCGATACAATTCCCTGCAGGGTCTGGCAACTGGTTCTATCGAGACCCGACAACAGGCGCCTGGATTGAATGGCGCTAAAACCAATCACTGAGTGATGTTATGAGCGACAAGCGAATGAAATTAATTGTATTAATTTCATTATGTATCCTTAGCCTGCCCGCAATAATCTCTCCCCCTCAAACCTCGATGGCTACCGAAGCGATCTTTGAAGACCCAGCAATGCAGAGAATAAAATCAGAAGGCAATGATTCAACCATTTCCGCGTATCTAATCATTCGAGTCCAACACGAGGACTTAGGTCCGCTAACCAGTAACTTTTCACGCGTTGAACAATTGTTCAATATAGAGCAAGAAGCACGCACATCTACAGATTCAAATTACTCGTTTGATTCAAACAAAGTCTATATTCAGCGTCTTGAAACACCGTTTTCAGCTTGGGAAGGCGCATTTAATACGCGCAACAAGAGCCTAGCTAATGCGACCAGCTGGGGGGAAGTTCTGCAGCCAACTAATGAACAAGGATGGTGCTCAGAGGAGGCAAATACTGCTGAAAACAACGCTCTTCAGGCCACTTTACTTTTGCTGCCCAAGGAATCTAACATAGGAGTCGCATGTCCAGAATTTGCTGGAGCATCTGCAACTCAACCTCCTCAGTCTAACGAATTACTATGGTTAATTTGGCTTGATTCCAGTGAAAGACCAGTCGATTGGTCTGAATTGTCGAGTTGGTGCGAAAAGATTTCCGCCAATTCAGAATTCAACTTTGAGCCGGCCGGCGTCAATATGTTGTTTAAGGAAGCAGAACTAATCGCTAAGGATGACTTATCCAAAATCTTACCAATAACAGCTGTTATTTTGCTGGCAATTATGTGGTTGTTTTTCAGAGACATCAAGACTACCCTAATGACTCTAGGCTCAGTTGTTTTGGTAGTTTTGGCAGTAATTGGTTTTCTTCAATTATTTGATTATCAATTTTCGGTTATTGACGGGATTGCCGTTCCTATTATTATGGGGGTAGCGGTTGATGGAGCATTCTGGTATAAATCTTCGAACAAGCCAACTAAAGAGGTGCGGGAGATATTGCTACTGGCAATGGCAACAACGGTTGCTGCCGTATCACTAGCGCTGTTTTCACCCATCAAAGCGCAACGCGGCCTTGCCCTAGTGATGATTGTCGGGATCGTCTTTGATTGGCTACTTACTAGATTTGTTCTAGAGGAGCATTACCTCAAATCTCGAGTTGCACCAATAGTTAACGATGTGGTAAATTTTTCTTCTGAAAATAAAATAAAATGGGCCTGGCCTGTGGCGCTACTCGCTTTAGTGATGATTGCTGTAACATCTCCTACTGGTGTTGAGGCACTAGATATCAATCAATTCTTGCCCGAGGATAGTGAATCATTGGATGAACTTAGTGAACTTAGGGAGCTTTATGTCATAGCGTCTAGTACTATTGTATTCATCACCTTCGATTTAGATAATGCAGACTCC
>CAXHFO010000183.1:0-3622 GCA_964015895.1 uncultured Candidatus Poseidoniales archaeon | reverse complement strand
ATGGTGATGGTGTCTTAGATACCGATGATGCTTTCTCACTCAACGCTACTGAAACTGTTGATACCGATGGTGATGGAGTTGGCGATAATACGGACAGCGATGATGACGGGGACAATGTCTTAGATACTGCAGATGCTTTCCCACTTGACTCATCTGAATCAATTGATACCGATGGTGATGGCACTGGTGATAATACCGATACCGATGATGATAATGATGGTGTGAAAGACGGTGATGATGAGTTCCCGCTAGATGCAACTGAATGGGACGACGTCAATGGTGATGGACTTGGTGATAATAAAAACGAACTAACTACGTTTGAGGATTTCAAACAATCACCAACTCTGCCAATTGCCATGCTTGTGTTAATTCTTGCCATCATGGTTCTGCTTTATCGCAGAGACCCTAATCCCGGTTTGAACACTTTAGCTCAAAGTCCTCCGGCTGAAACTCCGCCGAAGAAGAAAGAAACTAAAGAGGTAAAAGCCCATACTCTAGGTAAGAATGAATGCCGAATGGATAAAGATCACAAAGTCACTTGTCCTGCTTGTGATAAAAAACTCGGAGTGCCAGATGGTAGTGTACCACCGTTCAAGTTTACTTGTCCAAAATGTGATACTAAAATTAAGGTTCTACCAACTGAGAAGTTTTGAACCACTGCTCAGGTTTGCGGGAGAGGGTAAATTCTCGTTTTGAAACAATTTATTTTAAGCGACAAGCCTACATATATAATCTGTCAAAGGACACTAGTTATCACTTGAAAGCAAACCTGTGGCACAAGAGGAGTTATTATGAGCGAATATCGTTTTCAAGTTGGAACAACTGTAATGTGTAATTTAGGCCAACTCGGCTGGAGACTTGGCAGAGTAATCGCCCTAAGCTACCGTGAAGAAAACTGGCCTGAGGGAAGAATAGCACCTTACCAAGTAGCCTTAGATGAAGATTATTCGCTGATTTATGTGCCAAAAGACAATGATCGTTTCTGCCGTAAAGCGACCAATGAAGATGTAAAAATCCTCGGCCGCAGTGACGCTCTAGCAGAACTTCATGTTGGAATAAAAGACACAACTGACAGCAATAATAATTCGACTGTCAACCCCAATCTTTGCTGCGATAAAACTTCGGTTTCACCACCACAACAAAGTTATCGTAAAGGCCGCTGTTCTTGCTGTAACGACTGCCCCAAGGATTGGTCGTATGCAGAACTATACAGCGAACATTATCGCTGCGCAGAGCGGAATAACGTCAAGGTAACTCAACACAAAGTAAAGCTTGGAACAGTTAATGTTGGCGACTCAATTTCGCAGAAAACTGATGACTATTTACTCGGTAAAAGCGGGTTCATGCAAGCACCAACATTAGCAAGACTGCCGCCTGGGATTATATTTTCCGATGATGGTACTCTGTCCGGCGAAGTACGCTATGACCCCCACAGAGGGGCACGCTATGAGGTTGATTTTGTTGCCGTAAGCACTAGTGAGTGGAATGATGATTCTGTAGGGCTTATTCGCCTAGAAATACACTTCACAGTGGATGCTAATCAGGCACCGAGTGACTTTGATAGTGCTGGCTTTGCCAAAGTTCAGGAAGATGCGCGCAGCAAGGCGGCTAAATTACTCGACAATCTTAACGAAACCTGGGCTGCTTGGGAAAACCGCAGTTTGGAAAATCAAGAGACCTGTCAAGGCATGCTGGTAGACCTAAATCGATTAAGAGCATTAGCCGAGGCCCATCCTCGTCTTGATAATGGTAAGTGGTGGGGTCATTTAGGTGGCTATCACATGAATGTCCACAAATTACTTGAAAACACCTTATTTGAATGTGAATTATATCTTGGTTATGCACTTACTTTTGGTGATGATGATGTACGGTTTTATGCGGAACAGAATCTAAACGGGTGCTATCAAAAGCGACTCCTTGAGACTGCTAGATTCATGTGGTATGACGGCATTGAACTTATGTTACAAAGCGAATGGACAGCCGCAATAGAGACATTCAGACCAGCTTACGCCAAGAAAGAAGGCTGGGGCTGGGCAGTAAATTATGGTGATATTTGGCTTAGTGAAGCAGTTGCTATGATGATACAGGGTGCTGAGTCTGACATAAACACCACCAACGTCAATGAGATTGAGTGGATAGATAAGGCGAGTAAATTGATCAATAAAGCGCTGTTTAGAGCAACAGACTCCGGAGTATTTGGCCCAGGAGGCCATCCGTGGATTAGCGAAGTAAACTCGGCTCTAGAGAGTTACAAACAATTGATTTCTGCTGGCGAAGATTGCTCTGAGTGGCTACAGGAACTTAAGTCACGAACGATTTATTGGTGCTCACAAGTACTTGCCGGAGTATTCCCGTTCCCGCCACAGGCTAGACTTAGATTAGCCAGTGAATCAGACTTGATTGCCAACCTACCAGGCCATAATGAGTAAATCTTAGGCAACCGCTTTTGTATTAGCTTAGTGGACTTTGCTGCAGGAAGGCAGAACCACACATCAAGCAGTGGTTGCAGTGGCTTCGGTAGTGTTGCCTTCTCCACGAACCAGTAGTGCGCACATGAGTAGTCCAACAGGCATCAACATAACCCCAAAGAATACCGAGGTTGCCGCAATCCAGCGAGGTGTGCTATTGGTTAAGCAGCGCTGCCAAATCCACTTGGTAACAAAAATATCTCCAGCAACCATGTGAGCCCATGCTGCTGCGGCACCGGGTCTGCTGCCCATTATTGCCGCTAAGCCGTCTAGGATGCTGTCTGGTTTTGCCATATCCTTTGCTAAGTCTAGCATAGCTTGTGGATTAGCGATGGTAACTAACCACCAAACAATCAGCGGTCCAAGGAAGAACCATGGTCCCTTGAGTGCTTTTTTGGTCATTTCATGTTCGGGAAATACTAGCATTGCAAACCAAAAAGGTCCAACCCACATAGTGGAGAAAAAGAAGGATATATCATACAGGTCCATAGTTAACGATTTGGAGGTTAGGTTATAGAGACTTGTTTTGAAATGATTTGTTTCGAATTTACGTCTATTTGTAGTTAAATATTGACTTTGAGTTAGTTTATTTACCTCTAGTTAATAGGTCATTTATGGTAAAGAAGGGCGGTTTGAAACAGCCCCGGAAATACTTCTCTACGCTATATTATGAGGGCCAAGAAAGCCGAACAAAACTCCCAACAAACGATGACCAGCAAGAGCTGAAACTTCTCAAAACAGATTATGAAGGAAAGCGCTACGAAGTTCCAGAAGTCATGGAACATGTATTAGAAGCAAAAGCAATGTTTGAGCAAATTCATGATGATTATAACACCTCACCACACATAACCACGGAAAACAAAAACGATATGCGATGGTTAAGAGAGCTTTCTCTTTTGACCAGTGGCAACGATTATGATTATCGTTTTTGGCTACAATATCAAGTTGAAGAAATATCCGCTGGAAATAGATCAACGCGCTTGGTAAAAAGCCGCAGCAAAGAGTTTAGAGATGCCATGTCAAAACTTTCTAAATTAACAATAAAGGTGTCAGAACACTTACATTCAATGAGTCATGATGTGATAAATAGTGAAACAACCGATAATATCCTGTCTCTTATACACATCTCCGAGCCCACGAGACCGCTGATAATC
>CAXHFO010000182.1:0-3666 GCA_964015895.1 uncultured Candidatus Poseidoniales archaeon | reverse complement strand
TACACTCGAACCTTCGTCGGCAGCGTCAGATGTGTATAAGAGACAGTTACCCCTTCAATCATTGAATTTATTTTTCTAACAGTATCGATGACAATTTTGTGCTGTGACTGTCGGCCAGTGAGAAATAATATGTGTGGTTTTTCAGCCGACTCAAGGGCTACTTCTAATGCTGCAGCAATTGCAGCAGCAGTCTTGCCAATTCCCGTTGGAGCAGCCGCCAAGTGATGGCCATTTTTCTTTAGTGACTCACGACATTCGCGAATCATATCGATTTGTCCGGGCCGAGGCTCAATGTGAGCTAAAAACGGGAACTCGCCCCTATCATCAATGATAGAATCTCCCGCCATAGTTAACAGCCAATGTCGACGATTCTAAAGGATTGGCCTCGCGGCCGCACTATTGTTGAATTATTGTGCCCAGAAAAGTGGGGGTCTGGGCACGTGAGAACCACCAACTCAGCTAGCTGGGGTGGAATTTGAGTCCCCCCAACCGCCTCCAGGGGGGGTAAAGGAGTTGTCACTGTTGCCGGTGGCTCCTCCCAATGTTCCGTTGCGTGCAAGACGGGCACGCATCCGCAAGTTGTTGATGGTAACGAAACCGGATCTAATTTCATCACCCTTGAGGGTAGCATCACGATTAGTATTTTCGTTTTGCTTCATATTCCCATCCCCTCTGCACTCTCACCTTATTCTTGGTATTCTTTGCTTTTCAAAGTCAGTGCTCTTGATTTCTCAAGAGCTTCTTCGAGTTGTATTGTATCTTCGCCTCTTTTAATCGAGTTTGCGATATATAATTTGAGGCCTTCAAGAGCAGCCTGTTCTTTACTGGTGCCTTCAAGTTCATAGAGCATCTCTAAATGCATCTTATCTCTTCTACCTAGTGGTATTTTAATCGTATCCATCTCAGGCAATCGTGGCTGACCTCTAAGATAGTCTTGAATTGCCAATCTGACAACATCAGATCGGTTTCTTGCTCCATGCTGCCCAACCTTGGCATCAAGTAGCATCAAGTCCTCTTCATTGATACGAAGAGAAATGTGTGAACTCGGTGCTGCCATGTGTCTTCCTCAGCCTACGGTACTGTAGAGAGCATATAAACGTATCTCATTTGGTGACAATATGTCACACAATGTAACACGCTTTGAAATGGTCTATGTAACTGTAAATACTGGGCTTCTGTGCCTCGTTTACTACCTGTTGAGAAGAACATTTGACTGGTATAATCATATACTTTGGTCCTCTAGAACAGTTATGAGCGTAACACCAAGCCGAGGACTGTATCTTTACTTGAGAACCTTAGATATTGCAATGGATGATGAAATTGTTACAGATGATGAAGCTAGTATCTTACACGTTCTGGCAAATGCTCTGGGTGTATCGCCAAGCAGCACAGCAGAGTGTTTGGCAATAATAAGAGGGGAAGAAAAAAACCCATTTGATGAATTAGAGGAAGATTATTCTGGACACCACCTGGGTGATGTAACCACATATCAAAGTGCATTGATTGCTGCTCTTGACGACGAAGTAATCACCGAAGACGAATGGTCTATGCTTGAAGTATTGAGGGATTTGATCGGTCTTCAACCTGATCAACATGGTATGATTGAGGAAGCAATACGCCAAATGGCAGATATTGATACAAACGGTACTAGACGTATTGAAAGGCTAAACCGCTTCAATACGGTTTGCCCATTTAACTGAAAACAAAGCCCTAACCCCTACATAACGGGGCAACTATTAGAAGGGGGGAAAAATTGGACGGGCCATCAGTGACTGAATAGGTGTAGTAATGAGCGTAATCGAATCTATCTATCAAAAAGTAATTGCCCGTGACCCAAACCAGCCCGAATTTCATCAAGCGGTATTAGAAGTCTTAGAATCACTAGAACCTGTACTCGAGGCTCATCCTGAATACACTTCAATTGCTGAGCGTGTAGTTGAGCCAGATCGACTAATTCAATTCCGTGTCCCTTGGGTTGATGATTCGGGAACTGTTCAAGTTAACCGAGGTTTTAGAATCCAATTCAATGGAGCTATTGGACCGTATAAAGGTGGTTTACGTTTTCACCCTAGCGTTAATGCATCAATTTTGAAGTTCCTTGCGTTTGAGCAAATTTTCAAGAACTCACTTACTGGACTTCCAATGGGTGGCGGTAAAGGCGGAGCAGATTTTAACCCGAAAGGTAAATCTGATGCTGAAGTAATGCGTTTTTGTCAATCCTTTATGATGGAACTATGGCGACACATAGGTCATGACTGTGATGTTCCAGCAGGTGATATTGGAGTTGGCGGTCGTGAGATTGGCTTTATGTTTGGCATGTACAAAAAATTGCGCAATGATTTCCAAGCCGGTGTTCTAACTGGTAAAGGTAGGTCATACGGCGGTTCTTTAATCCGTCCCGAAGCAACCGGATACGGTTTGGTTTACTTTGCTAGAGAAATGTTAGCGACCAAGGGGAAATCCTTCGAAGGCGCTACTGTGTCGATTTCAGGTTCTGGAAACGTCGCACAATTTGCTTGCGAAAAGGTACTCGATCTTGGCGGTATACCAGTAACAATGTCAGACTCAAGTGGTTGGATACATGACCCGTCTGGAATAGACCGTGAGAAATTAGCATTTATTATGGATTTGAAAAATAATCGCCGTGGTAGAATCTCAGAATATGCTGATGCTCATGATGGCGTCACATTCACAGCATCTGCTCCTGAACCAACTCCAAATGGTTTGTGGGGGGTAAATGTAGACGTAGCCCTACCTTGTGCAACTCAAAATGAATTGAACGGTTCAGAGGCACAAATGTTGGTTGATAACAGCGTTATTGCGGTCGGTGAAGGGGCAAATATGCCATGCACACCCGAAGCTGTTGAGGTCTTCCAAAAGAATGGTGTTCTATTCGCACCGGGTAAAGCATCAAATGCCGGAGGAGTGGCAACTTCAGGGCTGGAAATGTCACAAAATTCTCTAAGGTTATCATGGACGCGCCAAGAAGTTGATGAAAAACTTGAAGCGATTATGGTTAATATCCACAAGAACGCCTCTGAAACTGCAAAACAATATGGTCGAGAGGGCGATTATGTCTTTGGTGCCAATGTTGCTGGTTTCCTCAAAGTTGCTGAAGCAATGACCGCTCAAGGCGTTGTTTGATTAGACTGAAATAAATTAACTAATCATTGTCAATCCAATTGGCTGCTTTATCTAATACCTGTTTCGTTTCAGGTATGAATGAACCAAACAACCACCAGTCATGAAACATACTTGGCCATATGTCAATTTCGATATCAACACCAGATTCTTTCGCTTTTTGGAAAAATAGTCTACTATCATCAAGTAAGATTTCGTTCTCACCAACTAGGATTAAACTCCTTGGTAGATTGGTAAAACTACCGTACAATGGCGATATGTAAGGGTCAGTTTTTTTCACATCCTCAGGAACATAGTTCTTGGCAGAATCTTTTGGCATGTTAGTTGTAAACATCGGGTCATACTTGGCTTTTGTTTGGTAAGTCTCGCCACTACAAGTCAGGTCGGTCCACGGTGAAAATAGCACTAGACCGTCAGGTAAGCGCTCGTTATTATCTCTCAAGTACATCATTAGAGCTAGACTCAAACCTCCACCTGCTGAATCTCCTGCTAAGATAATATTGCAATTATGGTTCTGACTTACAA
>CAXHFO010000181.1:0-3694 GCA_964015895.1 uncultured Candidatus Poseidoniales archaeon | reverse complement strand
GTTGTGGTGTTAACATAAGTCATATTGTCTGCTAAATCCGAGGTTACCTGTCTTGACCAATTATTCTCTAGCCCGCTATCCCACGCAGAAACAGAGTTGCTAATACTAGACGCTAAAGGAGCTAATACCATCACCAAGGTTAGAATAATGACTCGCATATGCTGTATTGAAGAAATTTTCAACATCAACCCGCCAGTCATTTGTCAGCACCTCGCTCCGCGAGGTGAGGTCTTTGATTATGAACCAGTTGATGAGTTGTTTCAGTATTAATGTTCAAGTCCTTTCATAATCAAGGGCGTGTTATGGCGGGCGGCAGATATCTCGATGCGTCTCAAGCGCGCGATATCGAAGAGGAGTTATTTGCCACCAGAAGACAACAAGCATCAAGACATATGCCGGTCTCACTACCACGCCAAAATTTTTGGGAAATGGTGGGTAAATTACTGGCAGATATCGATTCAAACATTCAGGATATGATTATGAATGGCATCACTGGCCTTAGACTTCAAAATGAACAGAAGAGACAGGCAAATATTCGTCGTATTGCATCTGAATTATCTCGCAAACGGCTAGTTACCATGATGCAATATTTGGCAACACAGTCTCTTAGAATTGATGCGCAAATGGGGACAAGTCAAGATTTACCGCCGATGGATTGGCAACGCCATGACCCAGCAGAAAAAGCGTTTTACAACGGAATTGTAACTCAAATGGACCGCTTCAAAAAGACTGTTGATTGGGAGTCAATGCAAAAAGGGATTCTAGGTGAAGGGCTCTCAGCAAAGCGAAAGCATTCTCCGGGAACAACCCAATTAGATTCTTTTATTGAAAGTCCTGAAGGCTTAACAGGGCAAATGCCACCAGAATTAGTCATCGAAGATAATGAACCGGTAATCGAAGTAGAAGATTCACAATATGATGAAGAAGATCGGATGTACAATGAAGAATGGCCCGACATCGATGAATATGTCAAATCAGACTTAGCACAGGATGCCGATAAACCAAGTACGGTTATTGAACCACCAATCTCGAATAAAACAGATGACGATAAACACATGGCGGCAATGGAATTAGCCCCATCAAAAACGAAAACGAGCAAAATCACTGAATTTGCTGAAGAAATGCCTGAGAAAATTGAGGCTAGTGAAGAACCTAACCAAGATGAAATGATTAGAATTAAAATTCTCCAATCGCTACCAGATGCGGTAATGCTTGGCGATGGTGTTGAGTTGATATTAGAAGAAGATGATATTCACTTTATCGATAAAGACACTGCTGACTGGTTAATTGAATCAGGTGTAGCAGAGATAGAAAATCTCTAGTCTCAGTTAGCTACTCTCATCGAAAGTTCAATACTTACAGTATCTGGTATTTCGATTCTAGTTACTTGTCTAAGAGCAGACTCATCCTTACCGGAGTTAATGTCCATCTCTAACAAACGCTTGTGAACTCTTAATTCCCAGTGGTCATAGGTTTCACTACCTTCACCATCTGGTGCTTTTCTAACAGGTACAACTAGTCTTCTTGTTGGTAGTGGAATAGGTCCTCTTAAGGAAATTCCACCAGCATCACAGATTGTTTTGATTTGGCTAGCAACTCTATCGATATCTTGGTGATTCTCACCAGTCAGTTTGATAATTGTTACCGCTGCCAAATTTAATCCTCCAACCAGTTATCCTCTCTTTTCAGAATCACTTCTTTTCGATCTTCAAACAGACACCAGCAGCAACTGTCTTACCCATGTCACGGATAGCGAAACGGGATAGTTCTGGGAATGTGTCCATTTGCTCGATAGCAAGAGGCTTGGTTGGTTGGAAACGGATAAGACATGCATCACCAGTCTTCAAGAAAGACGGGTTGGCTTCTTTACCGGACTTGTTAGTCTTCTCTAGTAGTTCCATGAATTTCACAGCAACTTGCGCAGTGTGAGAGTGGAATACTGGAGTGTATCCTACTGAAACAGCCTTAGGGATGTCCATAAGTTGGATTTGTCCAACGAAATGCTCGTCGTGTCTAACATAGGTAGGCTCACTGTCGGCGTATCCTGCAACGTCACCACGGCGAATGTCGTCAGATGCTAGACCACGAACGTTGAATCCAACGTTGTCGCCTGGTTCTGCTTTGTCGACCATTGTGTGGTGCATTTCAATTGACTTGACTTCACCGGACTTTTGTGATGGGTTGAAGATAATATTCTTACCAACATTTAGAGTTCCAGTTTCAATCTTACCAACAGGTACAGTTCCGATACCGGAAATCTTGTACACGTCTTGGATTGGCAGTCTTAGAGGCTTGTCAACTGGCTTGGATGGCATTGCAGCAGCGTCGATAGCTTCGAACAATGTCGGTCCGTTGTACCATGGAGTGTTGTCACTCTTGTTGTATACGTTGTCGCCCTTAAGTGATGATGCTGGGATCATAGGGATGTTGTCAAGTTGGCTACCGAATCCTGCCATCTTTAGCAGATCGGAAACTTCCTTACATGCAGATTTGTACTTGTCTTCTGACCAGTCAACACCGGAAATATCCATTTTGTTTACGTGGACAATCAGTTCCTTAACACCAAGAACCTTTGCTAGGAAAGCGTGTTCTTTGGTTTGTGCGTTGACACCATCGTTAGCAGCACAGAGTAGAACTGCAGTATCTGCTTGAGATGCACCAGTAATCATGTTCTTAACGAAATCTCGGTGGCCTGGAGCATCGATGATAGTCCAGTAGTACTTAGGAGTGAAGAATTCTTTGTGAGCAACGTCGATGGTAATTCCACGCTCTCTCTCTTCTTTCAGTCCGTCCATGACGTAGGCTAGACCGAAACCTGCTTTACCAGATTCCGCTGCTAGTTTTTCATTCTTTTCGATTACGTGTTCTTCGATGTGGCCTGAGTCCAGAAGTAGACGACCTACGGTTGTCGACTTTCCGTGATCTACGTGACCTACGAATACAATATTACGGTGTGGCTTACTCTTGTCTTCCCATTGAGCTGGCATATTAATAACTCCTTATCGAGCCTTCCGACATACAACCCCTATTTGAAAGCGACGCATGATAAAATATGTATTTTAAACCGCAAAACGGCGCATTGAGAGCCTGTGATGAAGATTTTTTCATTCTGTGCCAATTATTTCGCCATCCTCCGAAACCCGATACAGTCTGGCTGTGCTAGTCATACCACTGATAGCCTTTGGGGAACCTGAGATGGCGACAATTTTTTGTTTCGGCAGCACCGTTCCAACATTTACTAAACCAGTTAATGCTGCTTGCATAGTTAGAGAACCACGGTCTAATTCCTCAGTCACCATACTGTCTACCCCAGGTAGCAGCTGAACTTTTCTAGCGGTTGCGATACTATTAGTGACAGCAGTAACCGGTATTCCTGGACGATATGAAGATACTAATCTTGGAGCATTGCCGCGCTCAGTAGCAACAAGAAGCCTTGACGCTTTAGCCATCTTGGCTAGTTCCACTCCAGCATGGGCAACCGCTCTTGTTGACTTGAAACGGGTGATAGATTCAGGTTTGAGTTGGCTAGAATCCAAGCCCTGTTCAGTGGATAGTGCGATTTTCGCCATCGTCTTTACCGCTTCAAGCGGATAATCTCCCGATGCTGTTTCGCCAGAAAGCATTACTCCGGTTGCTCCCTGCCTTATGGCGGTAGAAATATCGCTTACTTCTGCTCTAGTTGGACGAGGATTAA
>CAXHFO010000180.1:0-3695 GCA_964015895.1 uncultured Candidatus Poseidoniales archaeon | reverse complement strand
CAACCTGATTTAGTACTAATTCATTTGTGGTTATCGATGGAGATATTTGCGGACTGGTAACTATTACTTCTTCTTGAATCTCATCGGTAATTTCAGCTAATGGGAAAATGTACCTTTCATCTCCTCCCAAAATAGAATATTTTAACGAACTGTTGTCATAGACCCAGTCTTTGGGTATCAGTTTACTAAAAGAGTAAATATTTTCCAGTGGATGTAATATTGAAACTCCACTGAAACAGTCATCAAAGATAAACCGATAGTTTTGGCCTTCTAAAACAATAGTACATTCAATATTGTTAGTAATAATTGCTTCATTGCTTGGATTAAAAATGGTAAATTGAGCTAAGTAAGAATCATCATCTATGTCAACCAATTTAGCCTTTAGGTCTAAATAATTACTATTGTTTGATGAACTATGAAATTCAAAAGGCAGAGTTTTGTAAATTGGTTCCTTGCTGTGAGACAGTTCTAATGTATACATTCCAGATGGTATGATAAAGCCCTGTGAATCGATAAAATCCCAATACTGAGTTGTTAAATTAAACAGTTCATTTTCTTCAATCACAATGCTTTGGATTTGGTTTCTACAAGTCACCTCAGATGAATAGACTTCATCCCCATATGAATTGGACACAGTAAAAATAAACTCACATGAAGGGTTGTTATTGATGGTGACTTTTTCTGTTGGGTTGAATATTTGAACATCTAAAGTTAGAAGATCACCTTCAATGTAGGTTTGTTCAGTATCATTTTCTAATAACAAAATCAAGTTGGAATTAGTAGATTCCTGACCATATGATTGCGGTATAATAGATAGTAAAAAAACCCCGGCGAGTAAAACAACAACTAACCTAGCCCCGCCCGCCATGGTACACAGTAGGACTCATCATTTGAAAGACCAGCGGTCATCCGCAGTATGAGGGAACGGCGTGAAATACCCCGAACTGATATTAGATGACGACACAATGCTAGTCTATCAAAAGCAACTTGGCCAGTGGGATAATTTGAATCATTTGATAGTGTGTCGTAAGACAAAAAAAGCCTGTATTGTGGACCCTTTTGATGGCTCATTTTGGGAAGATTTCTGTCAGAACAATAATTTCCAACTCGAACAGATTTGGCTTACTCATAGTCATTGGGACCATTGTAAGGGTGTTGAGGCATTGGTAAACAGTACGGTATTTACTCCAGAAGTTAGGTGTCATCAATTAGAACAACAACGTGGCTATAATGCCGAGTATATTCAATGGTGGGGCCATGATGAATTTTCCTCACAAACTTGTGCGGTAGGAGGATTAGAATTCTCTATCCATTGCACACCTGGGCATACTCCAGGGCATGTAGTAATCATCGGCAACGGTATTGTTATCAGCGGAGATTGTCTATTCTTGAGGAGTTGTGGTAGAACGGACCTATTAGGTGGAGATAGAGGCAAACAGCGAGCATCACTAAAGTATTTACAAACTATTTTTGGCACACTTTCTGGTACTAATCTAGTGGTTCCGGGTCATCAATATGAATTACCAGACGGCACCACTCCAACGGTCATGCAATTATCAAAAGTGATTACTTCAAATGAGGCATTAAATGCCCTCAACGATGATGCAAAATGGGAAAGTTTGCCGTTTCTTTCATTTGATGACGATCTTGCCGCTAAGGCTCGCCGTCAAAAAGCACAACAATCATAGAATATCATCAAGATTAACCATGGTGGGTATCGCTTCATCTTGCTCTTGTTGCTGTTGAATTTCAAATTGTTTCCACTGGGGTAATTCTGTAGTGCTCTGCTCTACCCAACCCAGAGCCTTAGCCTCATCTAATTGTCCGTTGGCAACATAGTAGTCAATCCAAGCGGTTCGTCGTTCCTCATCTTCAGAAAAGGCATCATTGACCATTACTTCATCGAGTCTTTCCTTTTTCGATTTGCTTTTCGCTAAGGTTTTGGAGAATTGGGCAACAATAATTACTGACAGGAGTGCAACAATAGCGATACCTAGGTAGATTAACACAGAACTCTGGTCATCATTATCTGAATCGGATTGAAGGTTACTCTCTGAGTTCGGGTCCTCGGTAATTGAACATTTAACATTGCCAATTCGCCCTTCGAAAATTTCAGGGTCCCACGGGCAGGGGTCAGAAGTGTCACTCATGCCGTCTAAATCGCTATCTAAACAACCAAACACGTCGCGATAGGATTGTCCGGGGACCGTTTCACAGTCATCAGGTTGGAATGCACCGCTAGTGAAATTATCACCATAGCCATCGCCATCTTGGTCACTCCATTGAGTCACTTCAAGTGGGAATGCATCGCTGAAATTATCACCATAGCCATCGCCATCTTGGTCACTCCATTCACTTGAAAAGTCAGGAAAAGCATCGCCACTTTGCTGTCTTAATTCGATAATTCTTTCAGAGTTATCCTGGTCTTCAATAAATGTCAGAGTCCAAAGGTAATTGTTTCCATAACCATCGCCATCAGTATCAACCCATTGCTGTCCATCTTGCGGGAATGTGTCGTCTACATCAGCCCAGCCATCGCCATCAGAATCCAAACAGCCATACCGATTATTTTCTTTTGACAAACCAAATAAGTCCGGGCAATCATCTCCACCTGGTCGATTTACTTCATCACCATAGCCATCGCCATCTTGGTCAGACCATTGTAGCGGATTTTCTGGAAATGCATCTTCAGGGTCAACAAAACCGTCGCCGTCAGTATCAGGACATCCTCGAGTGAGTGGATTTGGTGAATTACCCGCCCTAGTCGGGCAGATGTCGCCGTTTAAGGAGCCAGTTTCGTTATTATCTCCATAACCATCACCATCGAAATCTGACCATTGCGTAGGATCATTCTTGAAGACATCTCCATTATTCCCTGCAGCATTATCTCCGTAACCATCACCATCTGTATCCTTGCATTGGGTAGGGTCATCGGGAAATACATCAGGATTTAGGCCAGTTTGGTTATCGCCACCGCAATCTAGTGAGTCTCCATCTCTATTTTCCCACTGCGTAGCGTCGTTTGGAAATGGATCTCCTTGGTCTGAATAGCCATCTCCGTCGGTATCTATACAACCATCCCTGTCAATAAATGAATATCCTTTGTCATCTGGACATTCATCAGGTGAGTTTCCGTCCGGATTGTCACCATATCCATCGCTGTCTCGGTCACACCATTGTGTTGGGTCTAATGGAAGTCCATCAGCTTGACAATATCCGCCTTGAGAGATACTACCCCAATTAGCAGTTGGGTCAGAATAAGTATCGCCATCCGTATCTGGGCAACCATACCTATCTGCTGTAGAATTGCCAAATACATCAGGGCAGCCGTCAGCATCATCGCCAAATTGGTTATCGCCATACCAATCCCCATCAGTATCTTCCCATTGGTAATGATCGAGTGGGAATTTGTCTACCTGAGTGGCATTATTTATCAATAGTCCAGGCCAGGTTTCTCCCCGATTTACCTCCCAGGATTGATCGTTGTAATTGTCGCCCCATCCATCGCTATCACTGTCATTCCACTGTGTAGGATTATTTGGAAAAGCATCACCACGTTGGTTGGTATGAAATACTACATTGACCACATCATAATAATATTGATCTCCATAACCATCACCGTCACTATCTGCCCATTGTTCGGCATCATTTGGTGCCCAATCACCATCATCAGACCATCCGTCTCCATCGGCATC
>CAXHFO010000179.1:0-3698 GCA_964015895.1 uncultured Candidatus Poseidoniales archaeon | reverse complement strand
GCACCGGTGATGCGCATCATGTTTTGTCCAGTAAACCAAGCAGGTGCTGCCATGTCGAACGGTCCCCCAACAGAGCATATAACCGTTCTGCAAATAAACCGGTTAAGGGTTGTCATTAAGCGGAGTTGAGCCGAGAGGTGTCAACCCATTCATCCCACTCAGGGCCGTAGTCTCTGTAGGTGATGCGGTATTGGTCGTCATTGGTTTCCAAGATTTGTCCGTCGTACCACTGACCATTCCATTCAATGTTCACGTGTTGACCAACGCCGAAGGGGTTGTTGGAGGGTGGGTTTCCAGTGTGCCCCACCGAAGGAGAAGGCTCCACGCCTTCGGTTTGGTCGTCGGTTGTCCACCCTGTGCTAGGTGGGGTATCGGACGCTGATTTGACCCGGTAGTAGTCGCCGCGTTTTCTGTCTAGACTGTTGCGGTTGGCCAAATACCACCATTGGTCTCCATCGCCCATTCTCCACCGGAGGAGCAGCACGTCGCCGTTGATGTAGCTCGGAACGCCGTCAAACTCGGTGGAGGGAAGATACGTGCCGTTACATTTGGATGTACCAGCGCCTTGGACCGTGTAGAATTGGTTTTCCGCATTGTTGAACGGGTGGTCATTTGGTCTAATCTCCCAACCTGTTGGGCCAACCAGATAGATTGTGTTGTTAGTTTCCACCTTTGCAGTCGCTCTATTATCGTAGGTAATTTTTATTATTTTGGAAGTTTTTACTGCAGTATCTCCGAGTTTGGGGTGACCGTAAACAAAACCTTGTAATGAATCTCCTGTTATTCTAGCATCTTGAATAATAACTTCTTTTTTAGCCTCAAATGGTTGAACCATTATTTTAGCTAAATCTTTGTAGTTGATTTCAGAATCAAGGGAAATCCCCATTTCGGTGAACAATTCTTTTGCTTCAGAGATATCAAGTGGATCGCCCATCTCAGTGAGTATTTTGAACAACATACTGGCATGGATTGTACCAGTATTACCCTCATCAAATACTTCGAACGACTGAATTAACTCTAGTTCTTCTTGAGAGATATGTTCGACATAAGCCTGAATTACTTCTGAATCAGGTTGTTTAGCGATTCTTGATGGAGGAACTCCTGATTCAACATCGCCGTCATCAAAATGTATCATGTATGTGTGGTGTGGTTGAACTTCAGCGATTTTTCCTGGGAAAAAGGTACCATAATTTTTCCAGTTAGCTAGTACCCTATCACCTAATTGTAAGGCATCATCTGCACGGCGAATGTTTCTAGGCTGTTCACCGATGAACAAATTTTGCTTTGATTCTATACCACTGGTTTTTGGGACATCAACATCATAACTCCCATCGCTGTTGACTTTAGTTATTGTACATCTATCAAGCCAGCGCTCGTTAGTTGGACTATAATATTCGACATGCATTCCAACCTCTAGTTTCGCCTGAATTGGTGACTCGATAATTTCCTCAATTTGTGAAGCTGTTTCATGTTTATTAACCATTCCAAGACGCTCTAAAGCAGTAATTACAGCAGATGTTACCGCATCAACATCATTGTTAATTACCGTATTGTGAACAACATCTCCACCAACTACAGAATCTTGCATATTCAAGGTTTGATTGCCTTTTGGCGGGGCTGGAATCCATTCTGAACCACTCCACATAAATTTGCCATCCGGACTCATAATTGGTTCAGACATGCTTATACCACTGTTAGGAGTGATAAAATAATTATTGAGATTAATCTTCTGACTTTTCCTCTGATTCTTGGGTTTTTGTTGGGAATAAATTGTCTAACCATTTTGGTGACCACCAATTTGCTTTGCCCATTAATCTCATGGTCGCTGGCACAACTAGCGCTCTGACAATTGTTGCATCTAGAAGAATAGCCAACGCTAAACCAAATCCTATTTGCTTGAGTATTACCACCGAAGATAACCCGAATGCACTGAAGACTACTACCATAATTGCAGCCGCTCCAGTAATCAAGCGACCTGTTTTCTGCAGACCATTGGCAACTGCGAGAGTATTATCTCCAGTACGCTCCCATTCTTCATGAATTCTAGAAAGCATCAACACTTCATAATCCATCGACAAACCAAAGACAATACAAAATAGAATTATTGGATTGGTTGTTTCAATTGGTTGAGGGGTAAAATTCAGTAATTCTGCCCCATTACCCCACTGGAATACAAATACCAACATACCAAATGATGCTGAAACAGATAATATATTCATTATAATTGCCTTTATTGGTATGATAACACTTCTAACTTGAATAAAAATTAGGATAATAGTGGCAATTAAGATAAATGCTAATGCTAGTGGTAGATTTTCAATTATGGCATCCAACACATCCAAGCTGTAGGCGGCAAATCCTGCAACCATTAGAACTCCATCCTCACCGGTGTTTAACTCAGAGAGTAATTCTCCTCTTTCAGATCTGACATCTGATACAAAATCCCTACTAGTCTCTCCTGTAATGGTACCTGTCAGAGAAAATATCACAATGGTAATGTTATCAGAAATAAACTGCTCTCTAAGATATTCCCTACTAGCAATCGTATCATTATCTAAAAATTCATCTGGAGTTTGCCAAAACTGAAGTACTTCTGACTCATTCATATCTGCGCTGGGCAGGGCATATCCTGAAGCATTGATGACTCGATTATCGTCTAGGTAATTCTTCATCCAATGATGCATTGTGATTAGGTTATTTTCTTCAAGCGGGTCTTCTCCGTCAAAGTCGAGCACGATCATAGCGCGATTGACCGCACCATCCGGCCATTTTTCATCTATCAGCTCAAAGCCCATTCTAGTTTCGTCATCTGGAGGTAATGCGTCTCTTGAAGCAACTGAGAAATCAGCCTGTAAAAACGGCAATCCTGCGCCTAGAAGAATGACAAGTGTAGGAATTAGAACTGCCCATGGACGTTCCATTACGAAATTAGCGATTTTTGCCCAAGCACCATCTTCTTTCTCGTTTTCTATGCTAAAAGAGAATGGTATCTTACCTTTGAAAACTCGGTGGCCCATCAGGGCTAAGATTGCCGGCAATACAATTACCGAGAATACCATTGCAATACTTACAGACAAAGTACCACCAATTCCTAAACTTGGCAGGCCAGTGTTTTCAAAAAATAGCATCCCCATCAAACCTATAGCAACTGTAATTCCCGAGAAAAATACTGCTTTGCCCGCAGTGGCGACCGTAATAGCGGTGGAGGTTTTAATGTCGCGACCGTTGTTTAATTCTTCTCTAAACCGATTTACCATGAATAGAGAATAGTCCACTGATACACCTATTCCAATTAGTGTTATGATATTCAGTGCGTACTGAGTCACATCTGTAGTATTGGATAACCAAATTGTAACTCCCATAGCTGAAATTACAGTTAACACCGCAACCCCTATTGGTAAAAGTGCCGCAATAATGGTTCCAAAAACTATGCCTAGGATGATTAAAGATAACGGTCCTGAAATCAGTTCGGCTTTAATCAAGTCGTCTTGAATTCTCGAATCAAAAATTACATCGACTGCTAGGTCTCCTGTTCTCCAGTAATTAAATTCAGAATCTACCTCGATGTCTTCCCAGTTTTCATCATATATTTCTTTGGCTTCTTTCCTTTCTAGAGAAAGTTTAACCTTATTTTTTGCCCAAAAACCATCATCGTCTTGATAGACAAATTTATTGCGCTGCTCTCCAGTTGTTTCCCA